>JAHFUF010000807.1 GCA_023265235.1 Blastocatellia bacterium | reverse complement strand
GTAAATACTAATCTAAGACCATGCCAAAGAAAAAAACGAGTAAGCCATCATTGAGGTTATTAGAATGTGAGCCTAGTTTACCTAAAGTAGAAGGTGGGGATGAGCTTGCTACACTTATTCGGTCAATTAATGATACGGCTAAGGAAATTAAAAACAAAAGCTCACAGCAACCAAAACCAGAACCACCAAGAGCGGCATAATAGCGTATAAGTCTATGAAAACTATCAAGCTTATGAAAACTATGAATGCAACTAGTAAAACTGTTTCTGATAATAAAATAGTATACCAGTTAAGCTTAAGTAGTAGAAGCTTAGGCGAGCTTAGCCCCTATCTATTTGTTGAGAAGCTTACAGAGGAATTACTGTTAAAACTACCTGCTATCAAAGTAAATATAGTTCAAAATACAAAAGCTAATAATGAAGCTTTCCTTGAGTTGAAATGTTTTTGCTCTGAGAGTATCCCAGATTATCAAGCCAATAACCTTCAAGAAGAAATTGGTTTTATTGCTGCTACTCTACGCTATGACTTAATAGGCAGAATTGAATCTGCTCAACGCTCTGTTGCTTAAACTAAACGCTTCTTGCCCAAGATTGTATTGTCCAACTACCCAGTAATCATTTTTTCTAAATGCGTTAAAGGAATGAAGTTAGGTGCTAAACGTACAAAAGCTATTATATTTTTAATTTCTTTTAATAGCTAAAACATATATAACTCAGGGAGTTAGATAGAAAGTAGGTTTTGGTAAAAAATAATAACATTCTTTTTCAAAGAGAAGTAGCTATTAAAATAGTAGCTATTGTAAAGGAGCTAGCATGAAAACTATTGGGCTTGTAGGGGGAACTACTTGGGTATCTTCAGCCGACTACTATAAATTGATCAATGAAAAAGTTAATCAACAGCTTGGTGGGCTTAACTTTGCACAATGCATTTTATATTCGTTTAATTTTGCAGATATCAAAAAACTTATCGATGAGCAAGATTGGGTAACAATACTAGACCTAGTTACAGGGGTTTGCCGTCATCTTATTTCTGCTGGAGCAGAAGGAATTATATTATGTGCTAACACTATGCATCTGATTGCAGATGATCTCAGCAGTAATATAAACGTTCCCATTATTGATATTACAGAGGCAACAGCTAAAACTATTAAACATCAAGGACTTAAAAAAGTAGGTCTTCTTGGTACAAAGTTTACAATGGAAAATGATTTTTTTAAGAAAAAATTGCTAGCTTACCAAATTGATACAGTGATTCCTTGTGAAATTGATAGGAACTTCATTCACACATCAATCTTTGACGAGTTAGGAAAAGGAATACTTCAAGAAACTACTAAGCATCGTTATCTTCAGATTATTGACACACTTACAAAAGAAGGGGCAGAAGGAATTATTCTTGGTTGTACAGAAATCCCTATGTTGATTAAACAGATAGATTGTTTAATTCCTCTTTTTGATACTTTAAGTCTTCATGTAGAAGATGTTGTTAAGTTTTTGCTTAATAAATAACTAATTGAGAAGTGGTTAGTCTGGAGAACGCACTGCATCAGAAATGACGGCTCGTATTCTTGGCTAACTTTTCCCAAGTTGGTTGGTCATATTATCTATTGCTTTTGCAAATAGATAGGGTGCATTTTCAGAATTTCGCAAATATAACGATGGCTCGATGAGTTCTAACTCCATCAATGCAAACTCATTGCTTTGGGTTTGTACGAAATCAACTCGCGCATAAAGCAGTGTTCTAGAGATACACTTCAAAACTTTTTCCGCAGCAGCCAATAATTTTGCTGTTGGTTTTATTGATTGGATTGTGCCGCCATGCTCTTCTTGAACTCTAAAATCTGCGGTCTTTGGAGTTTTTAAGATTGCATGGCTGTATTCTCTGTTAAAGTAGAATAAAGAATATTCACCCTCATTCACTATTGCTTTCATAAAGGGTTGCACCATGCAAGGACGGTTTTCAAATATCCTGTTCAAGCTCTCAGCATCTTCTTGGCCGCGTTTTAACCAGAAAGTATCTTGTGCAGTTGCACTCACCCTTGGCTTTATCACAATTTCATCAGAGCCTAATTGGTCAAACCACTGTTGAATTTGCCAAGCATCAACTTTGCCATTGCTCCAAATTGTAGGAACTATTCTTGCACCCTTTTTTGTAAGGTCATTCAGATAAATTTTATCGGCGTTCCATTGCACGATTTCAAAAGGGTTTGCCAACAATGTTTGTGACTCGATTTGCTGTAGAGTTTGTAAAAATGCTGCTAGATTATTCTGATAATCCCAAGTAGTGCGAATAATAACAGCAGAATAGTCTTTCCATTCAACAGCAGTCTGTCGCCAAGAAACAATATCAACCACATAGCCTAACTTTTGAAGTGGCTCAAAAGCCAAATCGTCATCACTAACATAACCGCTTAAATCATCAATAGAAAGAAATGCAATTCTCATAAAATACAAAAGTCAATAACTTAATCCTAAACTTAAAATTAATCATCCTATCGCAAACTAGATAATTGCCCTTGTGATCAAGTCTAATGTCAGATGCCTTGTAATGGTATTAAGATTTTATAGAATAGTCACTCTTTAGAATCAATTACTTACAAAGCAAATTCCATGTCTATCTATTTTAAATAATATATCTATTAAGCTTAAGTGGTAGAACCTTAGGCTTAGTTAACCCTTATTTATTTGTTGAGA
>JAHFUF010000178.1 GCA_023265235.1 Blastocatellia bacterium | reverse complement strand
CACGAGATAAATAATCTTCTTCTACTGCATCTAGCAACTCTTCCCACAACCTATTGATGCTTAAATAGTTGCTACGACCTTTTAGAGTTACAGCCGTCAGATTTGGGATTAGCTCTTGTAAAAAGGCTATATCTTTTTCTACCAATTGGCTTTGTAGCACTTTGGTATAAGTTGACACTACCACAGGTTGACCTTGGCTATGAGCTTGTAATGCAGCAGGGATCAGATAGCCTAAACTTTTTCCTGTGCCTGTGCCTGCTTCTACTACGGCAAATTGTCTAGTGCGAAAAGCGTCTGCGGCCAAATGTGCAAATCGTTTTTGAGGTTCACGCCCGTCTCGTCCACGCGCTACCATTTCAGCAAAAATTGCATCAACCGCCGTTGTTTCTGCACCAACCCCGCTAGCTTTATTTCTTGGTGCTAACAATGGCAATTGAGCTTTGCCTAACTCGGCTAACACATTGTCTAAATCTAGTGGTTTTATTGGTTCATCTAAAAGATCTGCCCAAGGTTCGCCTGATTGAAGTAAGAGCTTGTAAATTAAAACTCCGGCTGGATGGTTGTTGGTTTCTGCAAGTAGCCCTAACACTACGCCACAAAGCATAACCACATCCACATCAGCACGATGCGCACCTTCTTGGGTGCAGTGGTAAAGTTTTGCTAAATCCTCATTAGTATGGCGTTGACCTGGGGCTTGATGAAATATTCGTGCTAGAAGTAAGGTATCCAGAAAAACTAGGTTTTTAGGGGTTTCTACTTTTAATCGTGTAGCAATATTAAGTAAAACAACTCGATCAAAAGCAAAACCATTATGTGCAATTAATGGATAGCCTTGTGTGCGGTTAAAAAATTCTTCTATAGCTTCTTTTTGTCCAGGTGCATTGTCTACATCTTTATTTTGAATTGTTGTAAGGTCGGTAATTAGCGGCGGAATAGCTGTGCTAGGTTTTACAAATGTTTGCCAGGTTTCGACTTGTTGACCATTTTCATAACGAGCATAGGCGATTTCTATAATCTCTGTTTCTTCGCTTTCTGCCTCTTTGCCCAAAGTTTCAAGGTCAAAAACCACATAGCGGCCACGCTGCAAAGGTGTGCGTGTAATTAGTAAAGTTGGCTGTTCCGATTCAATGGCTTGAGCGCGAACTTTTAGTTGCCAATGTCCACCAGCATCAACTTCAAAGCGGTCTGGATGTTTAACTAGGAGTTCTTCTAAATTCTTGCGTGATATTGGGCGGCCTAGTTTCTTCCCTATTTCTAGTTCTACAACTTCAAGTTGCAATCCATTAGCAACATCGGCTAGCACTTCTCCAAGCATTTGCAGCACCTTTTCACGCCCGCTCATTTACATACCTCACTCATTTTAATAAAAATATTAATAAAAATATTATTTTGGAATTGCTGCTTGTAATATAAAATCTATTGCACCAAACAATTCTGAAAGTGCCGTAACTGTATACCCTTTAATGTTTTTGATAAAAGTTGTATCTATTAATTTACCAAACTTCCATAATTCCCCATCAGTTACTACACCATATACAGGTAGCAAGTTATTTCCATTGATTTTTTGTGCTGCTACCAGTTCTGCCAAACATTGCCCCCAACCTTGTTCAAAATCATTCTTTTTAGCTTCTACGATTACTATTAATGGTGTTTCTAAGACTGTTTTCCCCAAAGAAGATTTAGTAGCAATCAAATAATCAGGCGTACCACTTAGCTTATCTGAGTAGGTGATTGTTTTCTGGATCCAAAAGGAATATTTCCTATAATATTTTTTATAGACCTCCCGTAAAATTGGAGAAATAACTATTTCTGTGCGGGAAGCCTCTGAAGTATAAACATCCATATTTTCTAAATTAAATTGAAGGTCTATTAAAAAAGACTCATGTGGTTCAAATGGTTGACTTTGAATAAAGTTTTCCTCTTGGTATTTAATCCCAAATTCTTTTTGTACTTGCGAAATAGTTTTATAGTCGCTAAAAGCCATAATTGCTCCATTTATGCAAGTCTTTAACTAAACACTATACCATCATAAATATCCTGTAGTAATAAAGTACAGCTAATGCTATTTAACGTAAGCGTTGTTGCTAGACCTGATATATCAAAGCTATTCCATTCTGTATTGTCCTGTTTAACATAGTGCGTGATGTGTGGCCTAACTTGGGAAACAAGTACATATTCTTGCAAGGTTTCAATTGCTCTATAAGCTTGAAGTTTTTGTCCTCGATCTGCTGCTTCAGTATGTGGAGAAAGCACTTCAAAAATGACAATAGGATTAGTTAAAGTATCTATACCTGATACTTTTTCAAAGGTTATATCTCCACAAGCAACACTAACATCTGGATAACGATAAGGAGGAAAAGTAGGCGTATTAATTGGGATTTCACTTGTAAAAGCCGTGCATTGCCTTCCTTTAAGCTGGCTATACAGTTCGCCAAAGATATTTCCGCCAATTCGCCCGTGTTCCAGGCTTCCGCCGCTCATACAAACAATATCACCATCCCAATATTCATAACGGGCATCACCTACTTTTTCTAAAGCAAAATATTCCTCAAGTGTGTAGTAATGTTTTGGATTTGCTGACATAAAGTTTTACTTTTCTATTTTTCTAACTTTCTATTGAAATATTTAACAATGGGCATGATTTAATTAAAGACTATGCCATAATAAATATCCTGTAGTGATAAAGTACAGTCAATGCTATTTAAGGTAAGCGTTGTTGCTAGACCTGATATATCAAAGCTATGCCATTCTGTATTTTCTTGTTTAACATAATGTGCGATGTGTGGCCTAGTTTGAGAGACAAGCACATATTCTTGCAAGGTTTCAATTGCTCTATAAGCTTGAAGTTTTTGTCCTCGGTCTGCTGTTTCAGTATGTGGAGAAAGCACTTCGAAAATAACAATAGGGTTAGTTAAAGTATCTATACCTGATATTTTTTCAAAGGTTATATCTCCACAAGCAACGCTAACATCTGGATAACGATAAGGTGGTAGAGTTGGAGTTTTAATAGAAAATGCACTTGAAAAAGCCTCACAAGTTCTACCTATAAGCTGGAGACGTAAGCGAAAATATATATTTCCGCCAATTCGCCCATGTTCTTTACTTCCACCGCTCATACAAACAATATCGCCATCCCAATACTCATAACGGGCATCACCTACTTTTTCTAAAGCAAAATATTCCTCAATTGTGTAGTAATGTTTTGGATTTGCTGACATAAAGCTTTACCTTTCTAACTTTCTATTGAAATATTTAACAATTGGCGTAATGCACCAAAAATTTCTGTTGCTGTTTTAGCGACCTTTTCGCCTTCTGGATACTTATCACCTAGCTTTTGTTGTGCATCAGCAACAGTTGCAGTAAAAAGGGTTTCGGCCAAATTTAGGATTTGTGCTACTTGTTCTAAGACTACTGGAGAAACAGCAGATTTTTGCTCCTCAATAAAATCTTTTTCTACATATGGAACATTACTTTTGTCTACAGCCCATTCTTCAATCAGTTCTTCAGGAGTACGATTAGTAATTTTTGCTAGTCCTTCTAACATTAACCAAGTATCTATTTTTAGCTCAATAGGAACGCTAAAAAGTTCAGTTTGAACCATCTCTGGAACAATAGCTTTATATTTATTAACAAGCCATTTATCAAGTGTTTGTCCAGATGCGTTTTTACGCAAGTCACTTGTTAATAAACTACTTGTTTCAGGGTTTAGGTTTAGATATAAAGTTTGGCGTTCCACTTATCCCCCCTAAACCTTAATAGCTATTTCTTGGAAATATTTCAATACTAAATCTTTAGTTTCTTGGGGGACTTTATCAAATCCTTCTAACACCCGTTTTAATTCAATATCTGTTAACCCAAATAAATGAGCAACTTCTGCATCAATTAGACATTTTATTTCATGGCGTTTGTGTTCTTGGGAAACTGATTCTCTACCGTTTAATAATGGCTTTAGGTCTGAAAACCGTTCATCTGAGGTTACTAGTGATGCTACTAATGAAGCAACGCTTTCAACATCTATTTTTGGTGGTCGAGGAATTGGGAGTTGGATAAGCATAAACTTTTTGACATTATTGCTTCTTGCAAGTTGTCTAATGCGCCATTCAATAACAAAACTGTTTAGCAACCCAACAAGAAAAAGCCGTTCAGCATCATCACCTTCCATAAGAAAGCAATTCAATTTATCACCTGTAGCATAGTCATGCGGCAAAATGGAACATAGCATACGCCTAGCATCAAGGGTTCCTGCTACATCTGCACAAGCAATACGATATTGTCTATTTGGCTCAGTTTGACGGCGTTTTGGTACTCGTTTTTCAATTTTATTGGGAAGAACAACCTCATATTGCTCAATACTTTTGCCCTCAAGTAATGGTATATTGCCTCCTTGTCTAAAATACTCTTTATCATTTCCCATGTGATAATCGTAAGAAACTGTTTGTGCATGCCAAGTAGCATTACTATCAATGATTAAAGAGTGCTGGTAAAGTTTTTCAAGTAAGGATAGGTCTATGATATCTTGTATACTGGGGATAGCTAGAACTTCAGGGCTTATTTTTTTTACTAAATCAATGGATAAAGATAAAGGCATATAAGGCCAACTAGCTAATTGTTCTGCTCGAACTAATCCTTCTAAATGAGTTACTTTTTCTGTCATTCGTTCCTTACGAAAACTCATTACTGCAAAGGTTTGTGAACCAGAAAACACATTATTTTCTTTTTCAAAAGAAATAAATGTGCCTGCTTCACCTTCCAAAAATATCCATTCTTTAAGCGCAAATCCGCCTTCATCTGCAATTATTCCTCCAGGTACTACAAGACTCATTGCACCATTTAACTTAGTAAGCTTCCAAGAAATTTCTGTTGCTAATCGCCACTTATTGCGATCACGCCCACCTTGTTGATGTTCATATTGGTATTCTGAGCTAATCCACTTCTTCCAAACCTCAATGGACTCACGGTAATGTTCGTAAGCTGTAGCCACGTCTTTATTTGTAGCAATTAATGTTTGAACATCTACATCTTTAACTCCAATTGAGCGTAAAAATTCATTGTCATTAAATTTAATGGCTTCCCAAGGCGGATTACCTATTACAACATCAAACCCAGGGTTTTCTTTTAGTGTTCCATCATCATTAAAAAATACTTCTGGAAACTCTAGCTCCCAACAAAACGGGAGTAGTTCTTCGGTAAATTTATCTAGGATTGGTGCTACATGTTCTTGTACAAGCTCCTGTAAAATAGGGGTTTTAATTTCCTGAATTTGTTTAAAGATTTTTGCTAGTTGCTCATAGGCTTTTTCATCATTAGCCAGCAAACGAGCTTTGCGGCGAAGTTGAATAAGCTTGGCAATCTCTGTAAACTGCTTTTGTGCTAGTTGTGGTCGGTCACTTGGCCGCACAGGTGAGATTAAAGCATTTCCTAACTTTAGGTTAAGGTTAAAGAAAGATGGAAAGCGTTCACCCTGTTTTAAGTAGCGCATTGATGACAGTGCAAAGGTCTGACACGCTATACAAACAGCTTTGCGGTCAATATCAACACCATAAAGCATTTGGCGTAAAATATGGAGTTCCCAAGCCCCAATTCCATCCTCATCCATTTTCCCACCTTTGGCAGCAAGGAATGGATAGTTTTTAGCAACTTCGCTGTAGAAATCTGGTAGTTTGGTTTTACATTCATTTATGTACCTACACAGCTTAAAATATTGGGTTGATTCAGCTAGATAATCAAAAGCGGCTCGTAAAAATGGTGCGCTGCCCATAGTTGGGTCACAGATGGACAAATGGACAATTGAATAAAAAGCTTGTCTAGTTGTAGTCAAATCTTTATCATCAACAGCTTTACGTAAGTTTTCAACACGCTCATCAAAGATTGGTTTTACGGTTTGCTCTACCATATAGCGGCAAAGACGGGCATCTGTGTAATATGCACCTAATTCTTTGCGTTGACGGTTGCTTTCGCCTACAGCAATTTCAAAGCTTTTTTTGTTTTCGTCGTAAGCTAGTTGTACAGCCGTGCCAAGAGATGATTCATAGTAATCTTGCAAGGTTTGAGGGCGTAAATCTTCATAGCGAAACTCCCAATAAGCTTTAGTGTTTGTGGTATTACTAATACGTCCCAAAAAATCTTGAATAAGTGCTGAACCTAAAGAGGGCATATTACTAAGTAATGCTTCTTCTATTGCTCGTGCAGCTTTGCCTAGGTCTGCCAAGTAGAAATCTCCGCCAAGTTTTTCACTACGTTTTTCTTCTTCTTGAAGAATTGTTTCTGAACCTATTTGCTCATCTAATAAAGAAAAAATATCTAGCTGTTTATCTTCACCTTTAGCTTTTTTTCTTGCTTTAGGGAGGTTAATTTCTAAGGATTTACCAAATACTATTTTTATGACTTCAAGTTCTAAATCAGTAAAACTAGTAACGCTAGTAACAGTATCACTAAAAAGTGTACCCTGTTTATTATTTATACTGGAGGTAGGCACTTGTTTATATGCCATTTTACCTCGTTGAACAATTTCCTCTGTTAGTAATAATCCTTTCATTGCATCAGGATGATAAGCTTCTAAAAAACGAACCATTAGATAGCGTAAAATTAAAGTATCAACTGCCGCAGCAATAGCATCACCTAGACGCATGCCTAGTTCTAAATGTAACTCTCGTAGATCTTTAATAAGCTGTTTATTTTCACTAACAAACCGAAGTTTTCCGCTTTCGCGTCCTTCGGGAGATTCTAGCAAGTAGTAAACAACTGAAGCCAAAGCTTGATTATTACTAACAACAGATTTCATAAGCTGTTCCCTAACAGCATGCATATAACTTTTAAACCCTGTGTCAGCAGAAAGGATTCTAGCATCAAAAAGAAAATCCACTTTAGGAATTTTCTTTCCTAACCGCTCTAAAAACAAGAGTTTATCTTTATGAAGTTCATCTAGTTTTTCATTTACACCCCGAAACTGTTGAGTTTCTTCATTAATATCAAAGCGATCATCGCGATTGCGTGAAGTATCAGCACTAAAAAAAACTAGCCGTGCTCCATCAGTAAAGCCATATAAAACAGGACTAATTGAGGGAATGCTATCTCGGTGTTTTACTACTTTTTCAATGTAAAGACGACTAACAGCACGACGTTCCATTGTTGAGAGGTTAGCTTGATAAGCAATAGCAAAAGGTCTAGCTCTATCAACAGGAATAACCATCCTCCAAGCTTCTGAGCTTCGCGGATTTTCGGCATCAGGGTCATTATCAATGCGGTCATACTCTAAATGCTCAATAAAAAATTTGCGTAAAAATTCATCAAGTTTATCAGACGTTATTTTCTCTAATGGCGGTCTACTCATTATTTCCCCTGTTATCTGTTAATTTTTAGTCATAGGAAAAGCTTGTTCCCAAGTCGCGCCAAACTTCATTTTAAGCAAGCCATCAAAAAATTCATTTTCTTTGATTTCTGTGTCTGCTAACTGTAAAAACTTAAGCATTATATCTGCCCAAGTTTGAAATACTAGGGTTTCAGACTTAGCCAAATTTGCTTTTAAGACATCACTAGGAACTTTACCATCATGAACAAAACGACTGCGAGCATTATAAGCAAGCTTTAGGTTTGTGGCTAATTCAAATCGTTCATCAAAATTGTCAGCAGCTACTAATGCCCCATATTCGGCAAAAGCTTCCACAATAGGCGCGTCCTTACGATTTACTAGGGCTTCAAAAGCTACTAATAACAGCAAAAACCGCACATCTTGATTACATTCAGCAACAGCACGGCTAAAAGTTCTTATGCTACGTACTAATCGCCAGTGAAACCCCAATTGTTTATCAGGAGCAATAGATTCTGGATAAGCTTCTAAAAGTCGTGCTGCTATATCATAGAGTTTTCTAGCTTTACGGTCATGAAGCAAATCTAAGCCATCTAGCTTAAAATCTTCTCGTCTAACAATTTTCTTTTCTGCTTTTCTGTTTTTTCTAAACATATAAACATCTTTGACAGAAGAAGAAACTGTAGTAGCCCATAAAGGGCCAAGACCAGAGATTTTTCTATTTACATGTTGTGCAAATCTAAAAGCGTCTCGACAAATATGAGCTTGTTCTTTGGCATAAGCTAAAGCAGATTCTGCTAAACCTGAAACACAAATTAACAAAAATGGAGTTGAAGGCTCTGGCAATTCTGCTAGGTCTAAAGTAAATTGAACCTCTAGTTTTTGACAAGCTTTGGTTAATTTTGCTCTTAGCTCGTTTTCTGATACACAAGGACTTAGAGCAAGCCTAGAAATATTGGCTGTAGAAACATAGTCTACTAAATCTTGTTTGATATCAGCTTCTATAGGTAATACAACTAGCCAATAATCGCATTTTTCTTCAAGAACAGCTTTTAGATTTTTCTTAAAGTCGCCTTTTACTTTGTTAACAACGTGTTTTGGTGGAGCTTGTAACCCTGTGGTTAAGGCATTTATTAAAGCATCTAGCAACTCTTCATCATCTGCATTCGCCGCTTCAGTTACTTTTTTTGCAGATTCAACAATTGGTTTTGCCAAAAGCTTCCATTTACTTACAGATAATAGGTTTCTAATGTTTTCTGTGTTCTTTGCCTCAGTACTTAGCTCTTGGTTGATT
>JAHFUF010000806.1 GCA_023265235.1 Blastocatellia bacterium | reverse complement strand
GTTTGGCAAAAGCCAAGTTGATTTTGAAAACGTAAAGTATCATTTACCTGTTAGGGATGAAAGAAAAAAAGCTATTAAAGAAAAACTTAAAGAATTTGGTATTGATACAAGTAAAAAACTGGTAGCCATTAACCCTGGTGCAACTAATAGCCGCGCCAAACGCTGGCCAATAGAGTTGTTCACTGAGCTAGCAGATCGTTTAGTCTCAGCAGGGGTAGAAGTAATTTTTATTGGAGCAGAAGCAGAGCTAGATATAACTGAATCAGTGATAAAAAAAATGTGGCAACCGGCTAAAATATTAACTGGAAAAACCTCGCTATCAGAGTCTATTGCTTTCTTAAGTATTTGTGACCTATTAATTTCTAATGACACAGGGCCAGCCTATATTTCTGCTGCCCTAGACCGCCCTACTTTAACAATCTTTGGGCCAACAGATGACAAAATGATTTGTCCCTTTGGTACACAAGCAGAAATGATTCGTAAAGAAGTTGAGTGCTCACCTTGTATGTTAAAAGATTGCCCTATTGATCATCGTTGTATGAAAGGAATTACTGTTCAAATGGTTCTAAATAGGACAATTGAGCTATTAAAATATAAATAAGACACAAGTAAAATTAGTTTTTTTTACAATTACATAGTTTTTTTGGATACAACTTTATGAAAAATATAGCAGTATTTTTAGATCGGGATGGCACAGTGAGTGAAGAAGTGGGTTATGTTAATCACTTGTCACGTTATAGGCTCTTTCCTTGGACAGCAACGGCAATTAAACGGCTTAATGAAGCAGGCTTAAAGGCCATCTTAGTTACTAATCAAGCAGGAGTAGCACGAGGGTATTTTACTGAGGATTTGATTTGGAAAGTACATGAAAAACTCACCTCAGAGCTTACTAATTTTGGTGCTCACCTAGATGGCATTTATTACTGCCCACATCACCCTAGTGCAGGAAAACCGCCCTACAAAGCAAATTGTGAGTGTCGCAAACCAAAACCAGGGCTACTTTACAAAGCAGCACAAGAAAATGAGATAGATTTAACTCGATCTTTTATGGTAGGGGATAAATACACAGACGTAGAACTAGCACAACGTATTGGCCTTAAAGGAGTAATGGTAATGACAGGTTATGGAATAGGCGAGTATGAATACCAACGTGAGGCTTGGCCACAAATGCCTGATAAAGTCGCAACAGATTTACTTGAGGCTGTAGACTGGATAATTACGCAAGCTAAATAATTAGGGCAGATACTGCAAAAATGAATGGCCTCAATATTTAGAGTTGGGCTATACTAGTCTCTTTTAAATTTTCTTCCTATAAAGAGTCTATAAATGAAAGTAAAGATCTTTTTTCACAATAATTGTTTTGATGGAGTTGCTTCAGCCGCAACATTTGCAGTTTTTTATCGTGAATGTGTAAATCGTGATGCAGAACAATCCTTTGAAGGGCTTGCTCATAAAGCAGGACAGCTTTTTGATGAAACTAGATTTGATGGCGATGAAAACGCGATTGTTGATTTTAAGTATAGTAGTTCGCCTCGTCTAACTTGGTGGTTTGATCATCACCAAAGTGCTTTTCTTAGCGAAGAAGACGAAGCACATTATCGTAATGATCCTGCGGGAATAAGCTCAGGGAAAAAATTTGTTGATACTAATTTTCGTTCTTGTACTAAGTATATTGCTGAGACAGCAATGATTAACTTTGGGTTAAGAGCAGAGCATTTATATGAATTAGTACAATGGGCTGATGTAATTGATGGCGCGCTTTATCCAGACGCTAAAACAGCCGTGGAGCTTAATGCCCCAGCCTTACACTTAATGCTAGTAATTGAATCAGCAAGAGATGATAAGTTGTTAGCTAGAATTATCAAAGACTTACAGACTATGACTCTTAGTGAAGTAGCCAGCCAAAGTTATATTACAAGTATTTTTGAGCATTACTATCAACGTCACTTAGGCGCGATAGACATAATTAAAACCTCTGCTAAGTTTGAGAGAGGCGCGATTTGTTTTGATGTTAGTGGTCATGATATGGAAGGATACAGTAAGTTTATTCCTTACTACTTACACCCAGATGCTCTTTATAGTGTTGGAGTGAGTTTAAGTCCACAACGGTCAAAAGTGTCTATAGGCTATAACCCTTGGGCAAAAGAGTCACGCCGTCATAATCTTGCTTCTATTTGTGAGCGTTATGGTGGAGGCGGTCATCCTGTAGTAGGGGCAATTTCCTTTAGCCCTAACGATTTAGAACTAGCTCGCAAAGTTGCTCAAGAGGTTGCTGAAGAATTAAGAAGCACCTAGTATTTAATATTTAGAAAGCTTAATAGATAATATTGCGGGCGTTATGCCCGCAAAGCTTTTTATAATAAGAAATAAAGAAATAAAGGATTTTATGAAAGTTTTAGTTACAGGTGGAGCAGGTTTTATTGGTTCACATATTGTTGATGCATATTTAGGGGCAGGCCATCAAGTAGTAATTGTTGATAACCTTACTACTGGACAAGAAAAAAACATTAATCCATTGGCGCAGTTTTATAAAATAGACATTAGAGCAAAAGAGCTAAAAGAAATATTAATCAACGAACGCCCAGAAGTAGTAAGCCATCAAGCAGCACAAGTAGATATTCGTCGCTCAGTCCTAGATCCTTGTTATGACGCAGATGTAAACATTGTTGGTAGCCTTAATTTATTTGAAGCCTCTATAGCA
>JAHFUF010000177.1 GCA_023265235.1 Blastocatellia bacterium | reverse complement strand
AATATGAACTTAAAGTGGAAATAGAAGGATTTACTCCACAAGTAAGACGGTTGCAATTAACTTTAGGGCAAACAGTTAATGTGCAAATAGAGCTTATTGCAGGTGGTAGCCAAGAAGTCATAGAGGTTAGCAGCAATGCTCCTATTTTAGACCTTAATAAAACAGAGGTTAGTACTATTATTGACAGACAAAAAATAGAGAACCTACCAATTAATCGACGTAATTTTCTAGATTTCTCTCTTACTACCCCAGGAGTAAATATTGATAGGTTGCCAATACAAGGCCCTGCTGCCGCTAGTGGACTTTCTTTTAATGGACAAACTCCACGCCAAAATAACATTACAATAGATGGCCTAGATAACAATGATTTAGGGTCTTCTTCTGTTCGCTCAACATTTAGCCAAGATGCAGTTCAGGAATTTCAAGTAGTTTCAAATAGTTTTTCTGCTGAATTTGGTCGTGCAGTAGGTGGAATTGTTAATATTGTTACACGTTCTGGAACAAATGATTTTCATGGGTCAGCTTTCGTATTTAATCGTAATCAAAACTTAAATGCTCGTAATGCTTTTGCTCGCACAAATCCCCCGTTTTCCCAATACCAATATGGATTTACCTTAGGCGGGCCAATAGTAAAAAACAAACACTTCTTTTTTGCTTCCTATGAACGTTTGGATGTTACTGCAACTAATTTTGTTACTATTAGCGATCAAGCTATAGGCTCTCTTAAACGCTTAGGGTTTCCTACTGAAAATGGTGATGTGCCTTTTGAACAAGTTAACAATAGCCTTTTACTTTCTGCTCGTAGCCAGCTAAATAGTAAAAACACTCTTTCACTACGTTACAGTTTTTCTCGTGGTAAGGATGAAAACCTACAGCCTTTTGGAGGGTTAGTTGCTCGTAGTACTGGAGGGATAGGGCTTTTACGCGATGATGCTATTGCAGTTTCTAACACAGCAGTGCTTTCTCCTAAGGTAGTAATGGAGACAAGGTTTTTATATGCTCGTCGCGCTCAAATAATAGACAGTCTTGATCCTAACCTTGGGCCACTGATTAATATTTTTTCTGATGAAGGGCTGATATTTGCTGGGCGTAATACATTACTACCACAACCTAGACTACAAAATATTTATGAGATTTTTAATAGTTTGTCAGTTTCTACTAATCGACAAAATATTAAATTTGGGCTTGATTTTAATTTTAATGTTGCACCAGTAGATAGAACAGCTTTACCCCTAGTTTATGGTGGGTTAGCGATTTTTCAAGCAATAGACTTTTCTGCCGCAACAGGTATTCCTGGGCTACCTTTTATTAGTGCGCTTCAAAATTTTGATCCTAGCCTTCGTACTCCAATACAAAAGATTTTTTTAACAACAGCTTTTGGAACAATTCCTGGGTTTGGTGCTGTAGGGGATCTTCCTCTTCCAGCAGCGTTTATACAAGGTTTTGGCAATCCTTTTGGTCGTGTTAGCTCAAATTATCTTTCTGTTTTTGCCCAAGATGATATTAAGGTAAAACAAAACCTTACTTTGAAATTAGGGGGACGTTATGACAGAGAAGGTTTAGATGAACCTTTTCCGAGTACTAGCGGTAATCATTTTAGCCCACGAGTTGCTTTTACTTGGTCACCACTAAAAAACAATAAATTATCTGTACATGGTGCTTATGGTTTATTTTATGGTGTTACACAAAGAGGCGTGATTCTTGCAGCTAAAATTGTTGATGGAGTACGAACAAAAACAGCGTTACTTATACTGGGTTCTCCTAGTAGGCCAGGACAAGGTGCCATCAATCAAGCCTTAATTAAAGCTTTTGCACAACCAGGACATCGCTTTCCTGAAAATGGACAATTTCCATCAGAACTTGGTAATACCAATTTTCCAGTAAGGACTTTTTTACCAGATCCTAACTATAAGAATGCTTATGCACACCAAGCTAATTTTGGGTTTGATTATTCTATTAATAACAACACAGTATTAACGGTTAGCTATCAGTTAGTAAGAGGGTTACACCTATTATTAAGTAGAAACATTAATCCAATTATACGTCCAGACTTAGGTGATCCTGCTGGAAGAGTAGATATAAATCGTGGTGATGTGTTTAGTTTTGAAGGAAGTGGAGACAGTTATTATCATGGGGTTAGTTTTGTGCTAAACCGTCGTTTGTCTAATCATTTTGGTGGGCTTATTACTTATACTTATTCTAAGGCTTTGGATAATTTTGTAGACTTTCAAGCTGATAGAGAAGAATTAGAAGATTCTTTAAATCTGCGTAATGAAAGAAGTTACTCAGCCAATGATGTTCCACATCGCTTTGTTGCTAGTGGAACTTGGGATATTAGTTACAGTAAAAATGTTTTTCTTAAGGATTTTTTATTATCTGCAATTATTACAATAAATTCTGGTCGTCCTTTTAATTTACTTGCTGGCGTAGATGTAAATCGTAATGGTGATAATCCTCCTGGGGATCGACCTGCTGGGATTGCTCGTAATTTAGGGATTTCACCAAACTTTGCTAGTTTTGATACGCGTTTAACTCGCACAATTCGCTTAAAGGATCGCTATCAACTTAGTCTAACCCTGGAGGCTTTTAATCTTTTTAATAGAGTAAATGTCTTAAGCTTAAACCGTATTTATTTACCTAATCTGGATGGTAGTTTTAATCTACCAGCTAAAGAAAAAGGTAGGTTTATTGCTACTCCAGATCGTTTTCGTGATGCTACTGCTGCTAGGCAATTACAAATAGGGGTAAGACTTAGTTTTTAAGTAATGTTTTAAACTATAAAATAAACACTCGTATCTTTAAGTAAAATCATTAGTTACTTAAATTAATGGAAAGATTAATTATGGAAAAGCAAGTTAAAGTAAAAAAAGAAAAAATGGCTACACGTTGTGAGATTTGTCATCAATCAGATCTCTTTGACCCACAAACAGAAAATTGTTTAAGGTGTAGCCAAGTAGAAAAAGCTTTAGAGGCAAAACCACAAATAACTAGATCTCTTTGGTCGCCTAGATTTGCACTGCTAGAAAGAGAAAACCAGACTACTAGCTGTAGAAATACACTTTATTTAATAATTGGGGTGCTAATTGGGTTGCCTATAGCAATAGCCTTTGGCAATATTACTTTTGCTATAATGATTTTTTTCTCAACTATCATTTTAGGGTTTATATACTTATGGAAACGCTATGATATTGGCAAAATAGTAAATACTTCCATACCAAAAAATCATAGGGTAGAGCCAACAATTACTACTTTGTTTGATAAATATCCTGAAGAGGAACGCTTTGATAGAGAAGGGGCTTATAATGAACCCCAGATAACTACTTTATTTGGTGATAATAATAAAAAAGATAGACAATAATTTAATATACATAAAATTTATTGTGCTGAATTGTCGCGCTAGCGACATCTGATAATAGCCCAGTCCTTTAGGGCTGGGAACTTGGAGCTTTTAGGAGTAATTCTTCACCTTCGATTTTAATTTCAAAACAAGATACTTTGGCTCTAGGATTAGTAATACAACTGCCATTAGCTATGTCAAATGTCCAACTGTGCCAAGGACAAATTACCATACTACCCATAAATACTCCTTCATTAAGTGGAGCACCTTTGTGTGGGCAAACATTATCAATGGCCGAAAATTTCCCATTTTGATTAAAAATTACAACTGGACGACCATTGAATTCTACAACTTTACTTTTTCCTGATGCGATGTCTTTTACTTTTGCTACCTTAACAAATTCTGACATTTACAAATCTCCAAAATAAGAAGCGAACACATAAACAGAAGGGCGAACACATAAGCAACAGAAGGGCGAACAGTTCGCCCCTACTATTCGATTATGGCTAGTACTTCTCCAGATACAACATTTTGTCCAGGTTTAACTTTAATCGCTGTCACAATGCCATTTTTAGGAGAGCCTAGTTCATTTTGCATTTTCATTGCTTCTACTATAATTACCCCTTCACCAGACTTAACTTCATCACCAACATTTTTAAGCACTTGGACAACTCGACCAGGCATTGGAGCAGAAATTGGTTGTGTACCAGAAGCAACCTTGTCTGTTTTATGTCCACGTTGTCTATGGTCAACTATTTTGGTAGTAATAACCTGATTAACTACTTTAACTTGGTTGGTATTAGTCAATGGATTAGGTTCAATGGCTAGTTCATAAACCTTGTTGTTTAATAGCAAAGTATAAACATTGGGACTTGGAGACATTATAACTAATTCATAACTAGTCCCATCAATAGTGGCTGTTATATTGTCGTTCTTTTGTTCCCAATCTACACTAAAAGTTTTGCTTTCAATCTCAAGTTCTAGTTTCATAGTTTTCTAAAAACCACGCCCTTTTGTGCGTGTGCTTAACCTCCAAGCAGATTGTTTTGCCTGGTTAATAGTCTGATTATTACTTTTTTGGTTAGTGGAATTATGATGAATTGCTGTTACAAGTGCTGCTAAGTGCTGTAGTTCTTTAGTTTCTGGCGTCTCAGTTGGTTTGCTAGAAGGGTGCCAATTTCGTTCAATATAGCCTGTGTCTAAATTGCCTTTAATAAAGTCGTCTTGTTTAAGGATTGCCTTAAAAAAAGGAATAGTAGTTTTAATACCATCAATATGATATTCATCTAAAACACGACTTAACCGAGCAATTGCCTCTGGTCGCGTAGCTGCCCATACACTCAACTTAGAGAGTAGTGGATCATAATAAATTGGCACCTCAAAGCCTTCATAAACACCACTATCTTCTCGCACTCCTGGCCCACTAGGGGCGGAAAGCCTAGTAATACGTCCTGGGTTTGGCATAAAGTTTTTTTCTGCATCTTCAGCATAAATACGACACTCAATAGCTGCTCCACGTAGCTGAATGTCTGACTGTGTAAAACTTAGGGGTTGCCCATAAGCAATTTTAATTTGTTCTTTAACCAAATCAATTCCTGTTACTAATTCTGTCACAGGATGTTCGACTTGAAGACGAGTATTCATTTCTAAAAAGTAAAAATTATGTTCCTGATCAGCCAAAAACTCTATTGTACCAGCATTGTAATACTCAGCTTGTCTAGCAATACGAATGGCCGCTTCTCCCATTTGGCGGCGTAGTTCAGCACTGTTGATTGGAGAAGGGCATTCTTCAACTACTTTTTGATTACGACGTTGTATGGAGCATTCTCTTTCACCTAAGTAAACATAATTGCCCTGACGATCTGCTAGTAGTTGTATTTCAATATGTCTTGGGCGAACAATAAATTTTTCTAGATAAACAGTAGCATCCTTAAAGGCTGCTGAGGCTTCAGAACGAGCTATATTATGAGCACTAGCCAAGTCTTCTTCCTTGCCAACCATTCGCATTCCTTTACCACCGCCACCAGCCGCTGCCTTTAACATTACAGGATAGCCAATTTGTTTGGCTACTTGATAGGCTTCCTCTAGTGAGTCTAATGGTTTTTCTGTCCCTGGTACAACAGGAGCATTAGCTGCTTTAGCTAATTGGCGGGCGCGAATTTTATCTCCCATCATCTCCATTGCTAAAGCCGAAGGCCCAATAAATACAACACCTACTTGCTCTACTGCTTGAACAAACTTAGCGTTTTCTGATAAAAATCCATACCCAGGGTGTACTGCATCTGCTTTAGACTCTTTAAGTACATCTATTATTTTTTCCATAGAAAGATAGCTTTCTAGAGAAGGGGAAGCACCAATATAATAGGCTTCATCTGCTAGGCGGACATGTAAGGCACTACGGTCTGCATCAGAGTAAATAGCTACTGGGGAAATACCCATTTCACGGCAAGCACGAATTATTCTAACAGCTATTTCTCCTCGGTTGGCGATGAGAATTTTTTTAAACATAGAGTTTTTTTGATTACAGAATTAGGTTTTTGAAATCTTTTTGAAATCTTTGGGTGATTAATCAATTTAGGTTGACAGCTAATATATAAATTATTCTTCTGAAGACTCTTCTTCTGAAATACTGATTTTAGCTGATTGTAAAATTGTCCCGTCTCGCATTACTAGATCGTCTGTTGTTCCTAGTTTACCATCTGCTCCTGGTGATACTAATTGATATTGGTTAAAGAAAGGCAAAGGCTGATTAACTCCTGGTTGTGCATCAACTGCTAGCTCTGCGCTAGCTCGGTACTTTAATTTATTTTCCCAAAAATCTATTAACTCTAAGTTTTCTTTGGTAGATTTTAATTCTTCTAGACTTACTGGGTAAGCACCATGCTCAGCTTTGTATTCAAGTAAAGCACTAGCTAAATGGTACATTTGGGCGCGAGTCGCAGCAAGTTGCTTTTCTTCTTCTGTATGAAGGTATTTAGGGATTCCTATGCCAACATAGATGGATACACTTAAGGTAATGATTGTTGATAAAACCAGAGCAGTAGTAGCTGTAAGATAGCCACCAAAGTGACGAGAATCAGAAAGAGTTTGTTTTCTAGCAGTAAAAGCTAGATAAATAGCGACTAGTGTAACTACTAGTAATCCTTTCCAAATAAAAGCAAAAAGACTAATTATTGCTAATACTAAGGCAGTTACTGAACGGCCAACTTGAGGGACAAAATAATCTGGTTCACTAAGAGGCGGCCCAACTACACGAGCACCACAACTACAACTTAAACCATCAGGTGACATCTCACCGCCACAACAAGGACAAATCATACTTACTCCTCGATCTAATTGGGCAATTAAGCTCGAAATGCTGCTACATCATTTAAGCTTGATTTAGAATCTTCAGATTTTTCAGCTAAACTAGCAGCTTGAGCTTTTGCCTCAATTGCTTCTCGCTCCAATTCTCTCCAGGTATGATAAACCCGATGCAATACTGTCCAATGTGAAAGAACAGCTAAAACCCAAATAACAGCGTGCATTTTATGTAGAAAAAGATTATTTTGTGGGCCAATTTCTGTTAAAGAACCTACTATTAATAATACTACTCGTTCAGGTCTTTCTAAAAAACCTACTTTACATCCTGATATTAGGTTTTCTGCTCTAGCTCTAGTATAACTAACTAAAACAGATCCTACGAGTCCAATACCTGTTAGTGCTACATAAAGAGTGCTATGAGCAACAGTATCACGAGAATAATAAATAATTATTCCTAGTAGGACGATAATATCAGAATAACGATCCATTACCGAATCAAAGAACGCGCCGAATTTTGTCACACGATTGGTATAGCGAGCAATTTTGCCATCAAGAATGTCAAAAATATTGGCAAAGAGGAGCACTAAACCACCAACAAAAAAGTACCCAAAACCGAAAATAATACCTGCTGCAACATTAATTAATAGGCCAGCAAAAGTAAGATGATTGGGGTTGGGGCGTAAACTTGCAATTGCACGCACAATAGCATCTGCTGCGCGTGTACCAACATTACCAATCTGTTCACCAAGCATAAGTTTAATGATGACCTTTCAGGAAAAACACTGGATGATAAACCCAAATCTTAGTTGACTTAAATTTTGTTTGTCAAGAATTGACCGCTCAAGCTTTTTATAACCTGGTCTTCTTATATCTTAATTTAATAATGCTTGTAATCTTCTTAATCCTTTTAAGGCTAGCTTATAGTTAGGATTATGTTCTAGGGCATGGCTATATTCAGTAATTGCTGCCAAGTAATTACGCTGTCGTTCAAAAATCCGGCCTAAATTAAAATGAGGGTAAAAATAGCATTCATAGCGAGGGGCCACTATAGCTTTTTTTAACCAAGGGATTGCACCAAAATAGTCACCTTTCTCAATTAAATAGGCCCCAATATCGTTATAAGGGTTGCCAAAAGTGCTGTCTACAACAATAGCTTGGTGGCATTCTTCAATAGCTTCATCCAAACGATTCTGGAAACTATATACCCAGCCTAAAAAAGTATGGGCTTCTGCTGTAGGAAAAATAGTGATAGAGTGCTGATAAAGATTGATCGCTTCATCTAAATTACCTGCTTGTTGTGCTTGGAAGGCTTTTTTTAGATAAACTAACGCAGGCTCTTTCAAGGTGCTTTCTGACATCAAATTTGCCTCCAGATAAAGATTTTCTATTGTTGTTCACTTTGTTTGGCTCTAATCGACTGTTTAATCAAACCTGAGCTAGGTAAAATACCATTTTCACGATTGCCTAATTCTAAAATTAATGCATCTCGTTCATTAAGTGGACGATCTGCTACATAAGCTCCTTCTTGGGCTTTTTTAGCAGCTTCTTCAGCTTTTTTCTGTTTGTAAGCTTCAATTTCTTGTTTTGTAACACCTACTAACTCAATTTCGTCTTCTTCTTTGAGTTGGATTACATGATCCATAGTAATTCTAAAATTAACGCTTTCGCGCTTAACTTGGTGTTTAATAGGAATGAGAAATATTGATTGTTTAAAATTAATAAAGACAGAAATATTTTGTTTTTTATAATCTGCAATTATATTAATACTTTTATCTGGTATGTACAGGCTTCTATCTTTTAGCCTTTCCTGTACACCATTTCTAAGCAAATTAACATTCATTTTGTTTATAATTAAAACACTATAAAGATCGCTGTTTACACAAGCCCTAACATAATACTGATTAATGACATTGATTATTAAATAAAAACTAAGCACTATTGCTCCTACTTTAGCTATTTTTGCTAAAAATGCTTTGTCCTCATTATTTACAGGTGCAGTCATT
>JAHFUF010000805.1 GCA_023265235.1 Blastocatellia bacterium | reverse complement strand
GGATTGCCAAAACCAGTTCAGTTTCCCGATCCTATAGGTTTTACAACTGAAATTGAAGGTATTAAAGTTATTTGTTTGGAAAAATTAGTTGAATTGAAACTTGCTTCTGGTCTAACCGCCCCTCATCGTCTAAAGGATCTGGCTGATATACAAGAACTAATACAGGTTAAGCATTTATCATTAGATTTTTCTGAAAAACTTGACCTCTCAGTACGTGATAAATTTTTGGAATTATATAAATCAGTTCAACCTATTAATGAGAATAATGAGAATAATGAAAACCATTGAAAATAAAGAATGGCAGACACAGATCTGCCCCTACATTATTCTGATCTTAATGCAACAATAGGATCTAGTTTTGCTGCTCGCCAAGCTGGATAAGCACCTGAGATTATCCCAATTCCACCAGAAACAGTTAGAGCCATAAAAATCGCAAAAAATGGTAGTGATGTAGGAATAGGAGTAACTACAGATACTAGCACGCTTAATAGATAAGCAATTAATACTCCTAGTGATCCACCAAATAGGGCTAATATAGTAGACTCTGCTAGGAATTGCTCCATTATGTCTCGACGACGTGCGCCTAAGCTTTTACGTATACCTATTTCTCGTGTACGCTCAGTTACAGAGACTAGCATTATGTTCATAATCACAATTCCACCTACTACTAGTGCAATAGATGTGACACCTACGGCTGCTACTTGGATTGTGCCAAAGATTTTTTCTCTAAGGTTATTTACGGCTGAAGGGGTAAGTACTCCAAAATTATCTTTTTCTCCAGGAGATAATTTACGCCTAGTTCTCATGACAATTCGAGCTTCGTCTATAGCTGTTTGATAAGTTGCTTCACTAGTTGATGTTACACTAATTAATAAAGAGCGACGTGAACCATGAATATTTAGGAAGGTTGTTAAAGGAATAGAGACAAATTTATCTCTAGATTGACCAAAAACTGAACCTAGGCTTTTAGCTATGCCAATAACCCTAAATGGCCGTCCATCTACTTTAATTGTTTGCTCAAGCGCGCTAGAGGTAGGAAATAACTTTGTCGCAACATCTGACCCAATAAAACAAACAAAACGATTGTGATCTTCTTCGCTTTGACTAAAATAGCGGCCTTGTCCAACATCTACTCTGTCAATATCAATCAGGTTTGAAGTAACCCCTGTAACCGCTACTTCATAAAGAGACGTACCATTATATTTAACTTCTGATTGAGTATAAACTTTTGCTCCTACACGGTTTATTACTCCTCCACGTTCACGTAGTGCTTCTAGGTCTGACATCTCAACACGTTTATTGTGTTTTAGCGCGTTTTCATAAGATTTTACACTGGCAAAGTCATCTATAGAGAACCTTTGAATACGAAAAGCATTAGTTCCAATATCTGCAATCTTTTCATCTATATATTTATTAAAGCCTTCTATTAATGAAACTACGATGATTACGGTTGCTACACCAAAAATAATTCCTAACAAAGTTAGAAAAGACCGTAATTTATTTGCCCAAATTGCGTCTAATGCGAGTTTGTTTGCTTCTATTAGATTCATCCCTGTCACCTCTTTGGAAAACTAGGTTTAGTCTTTCCACATAAGAATAATGTTACAATTTTTAGAAAAGTAGTATTATATAGTATTATAAGGATAATTAAACCGAAATAACTACTACGTTACTAATTCAAAAGTGGTTCACTTGGGAAAGCGGATAAAATCTGCCTATCTCTTATAGCTTTAGCTTACTAGTTTGCTTTATCTTTAAGGAGCATATTTTATCGGAATTTCTGGGTAGGAAAATAGGTGAACTCCCTTTCAAAACGTAAACTTCTACTAATCCTTTTATCTGTTAGCATTTTACCAATTGTATTTACTTACTATAAATATCTTAATCACATAGAAAAAAAAGATATGGCAGAATATGTACCTGCCTCTGCTGCTGCTTTTATTGAGATAAATAGCTTATCTACACTATTTAGTGAACTACTTAAAACCGAGGCTTGGCAAAAACTAGCACCAAGTTTTGGGATTTCTAAACAAATAGAATATTTAACTAGTGCGGCTGATCTACTTACCTTTACAGGACTTGGCCCAACTGAAGCGACTTTACTTGCTCGTGCTCAATATGCCGTAGTTTTAGATAATTTGGAGTTTGCAACTACAGAAATAAACAAAGGGTTGCAAACAGAAAGTCCTGCTGGAGAGCTAGAGATTACACCTAGGTTTGCTTTAGTTATTGAAACTCAATCGCGATCAACCAAAGTTGAAGAATATTTGGCTAACCGAGTCGCTTTGCTTGCACAACGTATTTACTCTAATAAAGTGATTACTAAAGAAGAAGTGTTTCACGAAATTAAAATCAAAGTTTTTGAGTCCGAAGATCAAAAACGAAGTATTATTGCTGCTCAAAAGGGGTCTGTATTAATAATTGGAAATTCACTTTTAAGTGTTCAGAATTGCCTGTCTGTTTTACTATGCATACAACCAAGCTTTAAGAATAACCCAGCGCTAAAAATAGCAAGAGAAAAAATAGGTAATCAATCGGTAGTTTTTGGCTTTATTACAAAAGAAACTGTTTCACGAATTCTACAAATCGGCACAGGGTTTTTACCTAAGCTGACAGCGATTTCTAATTCAAAAAAACAGAGTTTACCAAGTATAATTTCTTCAGAGCTAGTAGAAGGGCTTGCTTATAGTGCCAGTTTTAACAAAGGAAAC
>JAHFUF010000804.1 GCA_023265235.1 Blastocatellia bacterium | reverse complement strand
TGGACTTTTTATAAAGCTACCAAACAATGGACAAACTTTTCTCTTCTAGAAGTAGAAATAAAAACAGGCCGTACACATCAAATTAGGGTTCACCTAGCATATATCAATCACCCTGTAGTAGGCGATGAAGTTTATGGCTCGGGTCGAATAAAAATGTTATACAAGAAAAAGCTAGAAACCTCTATTAAAGATCTAAATCGCCACTTCTTACATGCTGCAAGGTTAGCATTTATTCATCCTAGAACTGATGAGTGGTTAGAGTTTTCTAGCCCACTACCCCCAGAATTAGAGCAATTCTTAGCTAATATTGAGGTTGACAGTTAGTATAAGTTACTGTGATAATTTGTTTTAGAAAACATAAAACCTGGTAATTATCCAAGTAATTTAAAACAACTAACTTTTGCAACTTGTAACTAAAGCTATAACATCAAAAGTCCCGAAAACATTTAGTTTTATTTTGGTAAACCTATGAAAAAACTAATCTTATTAGCAATTTTTGTTACTTCTATATTTGTAAATACTGCTTTTAGTCAATCTAACGACACCGTTAATAGCGAAGGAGATGAAGACGCAGTACTTAAAATTACTACTGTAAACATAAACCTACCTATTACTGTGTTTGATGATAAAGGCAAGTTTGTTCCTGACTTAAAAAAAGATAATTTTCAAGTATTTGAAAACAAAGAAGCTCAATCAATAATAGAATTTCATTCTCAAGCCAACTTACCGTTAAATGTTGCTGTGCTTATGGATACGTCTACAAGTGTTCGTAATAAATTAGAATTTGAAAGAACAGCAATTAAGCAATTTTTAGCTTCTGTACTACGCACAGAAAAGGATCGTATTGCTTTTATTACTTTTGATTCTACTGTCCAAGTGCGCAACGATTTTACAGGGGATCTTTCACAAGTAGCAAAAACTGTAGATGAAATCAAAGTTGCTACAGGCCAAACTAGCCTTTATGACGCTATTTATAAAGTCTGTCGTGAGGATATGCCTCGTACTACCTCGCGTAGGCGTGTACTAGTAATAGTTACTGACGGAGCAGATACTAATAGTACCCACACGCTAGCTCAAACCATTTCTATTGCCCAACGTACAGAAACTACAATCTACGCGCTTAGCACTAAAGGTGGATCGGTATTTCGAGTAGAAGGCTCGCCTTATCTAAATACTGATGATAGAGAACTAAAAAAGCTTTGCAGAGACACAGGAGGAGAAGTATTTTTCCCTGATAATATTGAAGCATTAACAAAAGCCTTCCGCCAAGTAACAGAGTTTTTACGTAACCAATATGTAATAGTTTATGAACCAGCTAATACTAGTGATGGCAAGTTTCGCCAAATAGAAGTCCGTATTATAGGACGCAAAAACTTATCAACTATTACTCGTCAAGGATATTTAGCTAAGTAAATTTTGTCTAGCGACTCGGTAGCTTTTTTCTACAAAATCAGTCTTTTCTATTATAATGTTTGTCTAAGTAACTTACTCCCAACAAAGACTTAGGATTATCAAAATTCTGACCTTTCTTAGGTATCAAATGCTTCACATTTTGGAGGTTTCATTTGCAACAAATAAAATTACTAATAATCACTATCGCATTATTTTTTGCTATTATTAGTACTATAGGTTTTAATCGTACTAAAGCTCAAAACTCTATTGAACCAAGCCCGCTTGGGATAAAACAACAAGCAAAAATGCTCCTACAACCAGCCCCAAAAGCCAATCTAAACCCAGCAGCAGTAGACTTTGGAACTAAAATTCTTGCTAATGAAACTTTTGGCAATGAAGTATTTTGGACACAAATTTTGGGTTTACTCAATGGTTCAGTAGAAGTAAATAGCCAAAATGTCGGAGTATTAACAATAATTTTGGATTCTATAGACGCTTTAGATGGAACAAAAGGTAATCTTTTTACTGGAAATGGTAATGCTTTTACTCAAAACTTAGTAATTAATATCCCTCCTAACACAACCTTAGATGGAGTAATCAAACTACCAGCAGGCCCATTTCCTACAGGTTTGGCAGTACCTAAAGCTAGCCCTGTTCCTGTTGGGATTGTCCCTGTAGCCGTTTCAAGTACTACGGCTGGAGCACTTAATCCTAGTACCATAAACCTTAGTTATCCAAATCAAAATTTTACTTTTGGAGTTTCTTGTAGCCTATGTCATGAGATTGTGCTTAAAGATGGTTCAAGACGACCAGGTATGGCAAACAATCAGCTACAAATAGGAGCAATTTTTGCTTTTTCCTCAAATTCTGCTGCACTATTTCCTATAGGCGGTGCAATGCCTTCTGATATTAACCCTTTTAAGCCTGGTCAAATAAAATTTGACAATGATGGAGACGGAATAGTAGACAAAGACCAAGCCATAGATTTTGAACGTTTGATTGATGAAGAATTTTTACTTACTCCTAAAGGGTTCTTTGATGTCACTTTAGACGCACGTACTAACCCAACTCAAACTCCTGTAAATTCTACTAATGGCAATCAACCCTTGCTTTGGGATGGGCTTTTTAGTAGCAATACGGCTGGGTTGACGGATAATTTTGTTCATACAGTTTTATTAGATGTAAGCTCGCTTACAGCTCTAGTTGGCACTCCAGCACAAGGCTTGTACCCTTATTTAGAAAAAGGTTCAGACGCTTATCTAGCAACTTTAATGCAGCGTTCTCCTGCACAAATATCAGGGAGCGTTTTTACGGATATTGA
>JAHFUF010000803.1 GCA_023265235.1 Blastocatellia bacterium | reverse complement strand
TCTAAGCAAATTACGATCTACTATTGCCATACGGGAAATACGCCAGTTAGCAGCACGGTTACTGATACGATCGTCAATTTCTTCTATGTGGGCAATTGTACCAGTAACTAAGTCGGTAGCAAATTCGGTGATTTCTGAACTAGCTTCTGAGACGGCGGTTTCGCATATTTCTTCCCAATAGGTTTTGATTAATTCATCTACCCTAGGACGTGCGATATCGTATTGAAAGAGCATTTGTAAGGCACACTCTCTAGCCTTACGACGAGCACCCATATTTTTATACCTAAAGACTAAATAACTAAGTTCAATAACTTGAACTAATTTGTTAAATACTAAGTTTAATTTGTTGGCACAAATTAACCATTTCTACGGCAGACATTGCCGCTTCGGCACCTTTGTTACCAGCTTTCATTCCTGCACGATCAATGGCTTGTTCTACGGAATCGGCAGTAATAATTCCATATGTAATAGGGATATTGCTGTTAAGGGCAATCTGCGCTATACCTTTTGTTACTTCTGATGCGATATAGTCAAAGTGGGGAGTTTCACCTCTAATTACAGCACCTAAACAAATTATAGCATCCCATTTATTGGCTTGTGCTAACTGTTTTACTATCAGAGGAATTTCAAACGAACCAGGAACACGACAAATAGTAATATCATCAGTTTGTGCACCTAAACGCTCTAGGAGATCTACGGCACCTCCTACTAGACGATTTACTACTAGATCATTCCAGCGACTAGCAACTAAAGCAAACCTAAAGCCTGTAGCATTAAGTGATCCCTGTATTTGTCGCGGCACTCCGCGTTCCTCCAAAAGTTAAGCTGTGTGTTTGGTCAGCAGTATAGTGTTAGCCTTTTTGACTGTCAACACTCTGATGCTTCATCTTTCCTATTATAAATATGCTTTTGAAAAGCACTTAATACTTTTTCAGGAAAAGAAGAACGTTTGCGTTCTCTGTCTACTACTAAATGTGCGCTTTCCCCTTCACATAGCTTATAGTTCTCATTAACACGATAAATTTCATAACCAAATCTAACCAATCTACGGTTAAATTGCTTAACATAAGTACGAACTAAAATCTCATCATCATAAACAGCCGGGGCCAAATAACGACAGTTGACTTCTATTAGTGGAGTAAATAATTTGTATTGGTTTTCTAGATCACGATATGTAAAACCCATTTGACGAAAGTAGTCTGTTCGACCTACTTCCATCCAAACTAAATAGTTGGTATGGTAGACAATTCCCATAGAGTCTGTTTCTGCGTATCGCACCCTAAGAAAAGAATCAACAAAACATTGAGGTAGAGTTTTTTCCATAGAACTTTCCAATTACTCCAAACAAATTTAAGTAGCCATTAATTAACCCATTTAATACTTTTTATTGCTTAAAAGATGGATAATAGAAACCTAATTAATAAAAAAGCCTTTATCAAAGCAGAATCGCAAATAGTAGCAAAATAATGCAAAAGGGACAAAGAATCTTGCTATTTTGTTTGCTATTGTGTAACTAGCCTCTTAGGCTTTGCGTTCATAATAGTTGGTAAGCAAAACAAATTAGCAAAGACAGGCTTGGCTAGGTCTAAATGGAACAGACCGTAGAAAAAGTAGCTATTATTAACTCTAACTCGCTAAAGCAAGAAACGGATGAAACGTTAATTGCTACTCTTAGCAATGGCGATGAAGAGGCATTTAACCAAATCTTTGAAAGGTATCGTTTTTGGGTAGCACGTATTGTTGGACGCTTTTTTCGTCGTCCTGAACGCATAGAAGAAATTGTCCAAGAAGTTTTTACAAAGCTATATTTTACTTCTAGCTATTTTTCTCCACAGCCTGGAAAAACCTTTGCTAATTGGCTTTCTAGCATCACAATCAATTTTTGTTATGACGAACTGCGGCGACTAAAACGTAGACCTGAACAATCAATAAGTGAACTTACTGAAGCTGAAGCTAATTGGTTAAAAGAAAAGTTGACCATAACTCAAACGTCAACAGAAGATCAACTAATTATTCGCGATTTAGCCGCTAAGCTTTTGTCTCAACTTAATGCTGAAGATCGTTTAGTGCTGACTTTATTAGATGTAGAAGATTTATCTGTAAATGAGATTGCTCAAGTTACTGGTTGGTCAGTGTCTAAAGTAAAGATACGTGCATATCGGGCTAGGTTGTTACTACGCGGGGTATTAAAACAATTTATCTAACAACATTATGAACATTATGAACATTATGAGGTAACAATGTTTTGGAAAAAATCTAAAATTGACAATAAAAAACTAGATGGACTAGGAAAACTATTGCTTAAATCCGCAGCACTTAGTGATGAGGAAGCAGACCAAGCTGCCAGTTCTCCTCTTTTATATAGTCGTTTGCGAGCTAATATTATGAAAGAAACCTTAAAACGCTCTGAAGCAAGCGATAATTGGTTTGCAATATGGTCTATAGCCCGATATGCAGTTCCTGTAATGGTTGGCCTAGCAGTTATTACTTTTAGCTCTTTTTGGATATTAGACACACATCCTCAACAAGTTATCACATCTACTTCACCTAGCTATTTACCTTCTGATATTAATATTGCGCCTGTAACTGCTTGTTCTATTTCTTCAAAATCAGAATGCATAGTTTCTAGTAATGATGTGCTTTCAATTGTTTTTCAGGAGCAAACTAGGGAGATAAAAAATGAGTCAGCAAAATAGAATTTGGTTAAAAGCTTCTGGTA
>JAHFUF010000802.1 GCA_023265235.1 Blastocatellia bacterium | reverse complement strand
TCCTAAGGAATATATATCTGAATTATAAGTTATAGGTTTTCCTTTATGATCTTCTACTTGTTCGGGAGATATATACCTAGCTGTACCACCCACACTAGATTTAGTAGTTGTAGTTTGGTTATCTTGAGATAGGCTTTTAGAAATACCAAAATCAACAAGTTTTACAAAATGATCATTATCACTAGTTGCAACTATCATTACATTTTCAGGCTTAAGATCGCGATGAATAATTTCTTTTTCGTGAGTGTAGTTGAGAGCTTTACAAATTTGATTAGCAATGTTTAGTTTGTCTTTCAGTGATAAACTAGAACCAGAGGTTTTCAAAAATTCTTTTAGAGTAGCTCCATTGACATATTCCATTACAAGAAAATAGTAGTTATTTCCATCTAGGGCTGTCTTGTCATGGTCAGAAACTCCTACTATATTAGGGTGACTAAGTTTAGCCAAATTAGTACATTCTCTCTTAAAACGTTTGATGTCCTCGTCAGAAATACTTCCTGTTAAAACTTTAATTGCAATATCTTTGTGTATTTTAGTATCTCTAGCTAGATACACACTTCCTAGTGCCCCGTTACCAAGAAATCTAGTGATTTGGTAACGGTTATTAAGTGTTCTCTTAATAAAGTCATTTGGGTTAAATTGATTGCCCACTAATCTCCCATTTGGTATTAGTGGGCTAGCGTAGGGTTTGGGTTTGGCTTTAATCCTTGTAGAAAAGGTGCTAAGTCTGAGTAAGAATCCCCATAAGAAAGAACATATACTTTACTTCCAGTAGGGTGTTGGCTCCGAGCATTAGCAACTTGATCAGATTTAACTAACCGATAGTGGCGATGTTCTGCCTTAAACAAAGTAGTTCTGCCATGTTTAAGGAATGACTCAAAATTAGGATCTTCTAAACCCGCCCCAAACCCAATAAATACTAGCGATTTGCCTAATTGTAACGCTCTCATAAAGAGTTGGGTCATGTCGTCATTAATAATATTTTGATATGCTCTTATCCCTAAAATAATACTTTCAGGATGATCCCAATGTCCATGTAAATGAAAAATACCATTGTCTTTTTCTTGAAAAAAACTAGCTACTTTGTTCTTGTCCTGCCAAGTAATTTCACGTACACCAATAACTTGCTCTAGCAAATTATCATAGTTAGTAGTAATAATTGGCGATTCTAACTCTTTAATAGCACTTATGGTACTTGGATCAAGTACTTTTAATTGGCCAACAGTTTCTTTTAACCATCGGTCATACTCTCCTAAATCTTTCAGTTCTGTTTCTATTTTTTCTGCGGCGGATAATAATTCTGGCATATAGGATGATTCTATCTCGCCTAAAACACGGTCTTTCCATCCAGAAGACAAATTTTGATTTAATTGTTTACAATGGTTTACACCGTGTTTTAATAACCCTTGCCAGCCAGCAACAGAATTATTGTTAGTAGCAGATATTGAAATACCTGTTCCTACAAAGATAATAGCTTTTTTCTCTGCTATCTGTGTTTTAAGGTCATTTAGGAGGGTATTTTCTGTCATGCTTTAATTTGCTCCTTATCCATTGCATTTAATAGATATAATGGGGAATCAAAAAAATAAATTAAGTGCCCAGAGATAATATAGCCCAGAGATAATATAGCCCAGAGATAAATCTCAGGGCTATTACCAGTTGCCCCTAATGGGGCAAAAGAACTGAAAAATTCCCAATTAAATAAGCCCGTTTAATATTAACGCTCTAGTAAACTATCAATATAGCGGTTATGCTAATATATTGGTGGTGTCGCTATAGTACTAATAGATTAAACTCTTTGTCAAAGCTTAAATCTTTAGAATTAATAGATATTATTGGGAATAATGAAATGTAGGGGCGAACCTATGTGTTCGCCCTCTTAATTATAAAGAAGGGCGAACACATAGGTTCGCCCCTACGTCGCGTTAGCGGCGTCTGATAATAGCCCAGTCCTTTAGGGCTGGGCTTAGAATGGCAAAGTAGATGTCAAAAAAACAAATTTATTTCGCACTAGGTTTAGGTATAATCTGTATTTCGGCTTCTGGTATTTTGGTGAAAATATTAGAAATCAGACAATTACCGCTACTTGGTGTAGCAGCTTATCGAATGCTTTTTGCTGCTTTTTTATTAGGCTTACCAGCTTTAATTCTAAAAAGACATGAATTAACTAAATTAAGGTTTTCTCAAACTCTATCTTTAGTTTTTGCAGGATTGTTTTTAGCATTACATTTTGGCACTTGGACAGTCTCATTAGCTTATATTCCTGTTGCACGCTCAGTTTTACTTGTAACTTGCCATCCTATTTTTACTGCGCTTGCTAGTCGTATTGTTTTTAAGGAAAGGTTTTCCTTGCGTAATTTAATTGCAATAATGATAGCTTTTGGTGGAATACTTGTAATTCTTTCAGAGTCTATTAGTGATTTAACTAGCGTGAAAGGTTCTTTGAAAGGCGACTTGCTAGCTTTAACAGGAGCTATTACTATTGTTGGTTATATTATCCTTGGTAAAAAATTGCGCTCAGAGATGGGAGTTATTAGTTATGCCGGTTCAGTTTATGCAATCTGCACAGCTTTTTTACTCCCTATAGCTTTAATTATAGGTGCTAGCCCTAGTATATTCACAAGTAGGGATTATTTAGTCTTAGTAGGGCTAGCTATTATACCTACTATAGGTGGACATACGGTTTTTAACTTACTCTTAAAAGATGTTAGTGCTACTTT
>JAHFUF010000176.1 GCA_023265235.1 Blastocatellia bacterium | reverse complement strand
GCTGGCTTAAATGGTCACAATCTGAGCAATTATTTAGTTTTGAACAGCTTTTCCCCACAATTGAAAATCGTCGCCCTTTACAAGACGCAGTGGTAAACCTTGTAGATAGAATTACTTCTCCTGCAATTGCTATTATTGAAGCACCTATGGGTGAAGGCAAAACAGAGGCTGCTCTTTTTTTAGCCGATCGTTGGGGACTTGCACCAGGGCCACGCGGCTTTTATATTGCGCTGCCTACTCAAGCCACTAGTAATCAAATGTTTAGCCGAGTAACAAACTTTCTTAGCTCTCGCTATGAGAATAAGTTAGTCCATTTACAGCTACTTCATGGGCATGCTTCATTATCAGCCGAATTTCAAGTGTTAAAAGAATCTAAAGAAAAAGAGCCTATTCAAATAAAATCAGTTCATAGTGATGGTGAATGTTGCGAAGGAGAAATGAATGTAATCGCGGCGGAATGGTTTACTCATCGCAAGCGCGGACTACTCGCACCTTTTGGAGTTGGCACAGTAGATCAAGCTTTATTAGCTGCTTTGCAAACGCGCCATGTTTTTGTGCGTTTATTTGGTCTGTCGCATAAAACTATAATTATTGATGAAGTTCATGCCTATGATGCTTATATGTCCAAGCTATTAGAGCGTTTGCTAGAATGGTTAGCAGCATCAGGTTCACCAGTAGTTTTACTTTCTGCCACCCTACCTAAATCAAAACGGACTGCACTGCTTCAAGCTTACTATAGAGGGTTACATAAAACTAAAAACTCATTTGATACCAGTCACTTAGAGCAAACTTACCCTTGTATTAGCTGGGCAAATCACCAAGAAATTAACACTTATTCCATTGCTGTTTCGCCAGAAATCACTCGCACTTTAGCTATTGAATGGGTCAACGGTCAAATCCCACAAGATGAAGAGCAAGGGTTTGAGCTAGGAAAAAAACTTCAATCTGCCCTAGCTGACGGCGGTTGTGCTGCGGTTATTTGTAACACAGTAAAACGCGCTCAAGATGTTTATAAACAGCTAAAACGCTATTTTAGCCCAGAGGAATTAGACCTTTTCCATGCTAAATATTTATTTAAAGACCGAGATGAACGCGAAAAACGAGCATTAAAACATTTTGGTAAAGATCCAGAAACTAATGCTATTTCAAATCCTAAACGCCCATTTCGTGCCGTGCTAGTCGCTACTCAAGTTGTTGAGCAAAGTCTAGATCTAGATTTTGATTTGATGGTAACAGACATTGCACCTATTGATTTGATTTTGCAACGCTCAGGCCGTTTACATCGCCATCAACGCCCAAGATTACCCAACTTAACAAACCCGACTTTGTGGATCTGTCGCCCAGAAATAGAAGGGGAAGTACCAAAGTTTGATGTAGGTTCTACATATGTTTATGACGAACATATTTTGCTACGTTCAGTATTAGCACTAGCAAAATACCCACAAATCCAAATTCCAAGCGATATTGAGCCACTAATTGAAGCTTGTTATGGCGAAGTTAATTGTCCTTCTGATGCAAGTGTTGAGTTACAAAACCAGTGGCAAAAAACAAAAACCGAGCTAGAAAAAGAATTAGTGGAAATGCAAAATTCTGCTGAACAAGTAACAATCCCCTCTCCTTACTCTGCTTATGACATTTTGGAACTATGTAACCGCAGGTTAGAAGAAGACCGTCCAGACCTTCACCCTTTGCTTCAAGCCTCAACTCGTCTATCTGAACCTACTGTGGCTGTAGTCTGTTTATTACCTGATCAGTATGACCAATTTAATTGGGATGAAAAACCCGATTTACCGCAAACACAAAAGTTATTAAAACACTCTTTTACTTTACAACATAAATCCCTAGTGTTTCAGCTACTAGGTAAGTTTGACAAAGATGTTTATCCGACAACTTGGGCAACGTCTGCTTTATTACGTAATTATCGTCTATTGCTACTGGATAAAAATGCTTGCTGGTATGACGACGACGGTAAATATCAGATTTGCTTAGACCCAGAACTAGGAATTGTAATCAACAAACTTTCATAGGAGTTAACACAATGCATTCATTTAACTTAATTGATAAACCTTGGATTCCCTGCATTATGTGCGATGGTAGCCAGCAAGAACTGGGGCTAGAAGAAACACTAGTCAATGCACATAAAATTAAGGAAATCTTTGTTCCATCAGCGATTGTGACAGTAGCATTACATCGGTTGCTACTAGCAATCATTTGTCGGAATTTTCCCCAAGAGGGCTTATCTGATTGGGAAAGCCTTTGGGATGATGGATGTTTTTCTCAAGAAACAATTGTCAACTATTTCCAAAAGTGGCATGCCCGTTTTGATTTATTTCATCCAGAACATCCATTTTGCCAACAAGCTAATTTTTCAACAAAAAAAGCAACTCCTATTAAACGCTTAGGTTGGGAATTTGCTTCGGGTAACAATGCTACTTTGTTTGATCATAGTTGGGATGATGATCAAACAGGCGTTTCACCAGCAATTGCTGCACGTTGGGTGCTCGCAACTCAAGCTTTTGCCGCTTCAGCAGGCAAAAGCGAAACTATTCACAGCAAAGATTCTCCATGGACACGAGGCGCAATCGTGTTAATGCAAGGCGATAATTTATTTGAAACCTTAGCACTAAACTTACTTAATTTTCACAATGAAAAGTTTCCTAGTACTCCACAAGATAAGCTTACTTGGGAAGATGATCAAGATTGGCAGCCAGAACATAATGTCCAACCTAAAGGTATTTTGCACTATCTTTCTTGGCAAAGCCGTTTAATTCACTTAGTTCCTGGTGAAGAAGTAAAAGAATGCTCATTTGCTCAAGGACAGGCTTTACCTGATACTTGGAAACAAGAACCAATGTATGTTTACCGTAAAGACGACAAATTAGGTTTGATGGTCTGGCAATTTCAAGAAGAAAAAGCTATTTGGCGCGATAGCCATACGCTTTTTAATATTTCCTCAGATGCACCTTATCAAATCCCATTTGCACTACGACATATTGCTATACTTTCTAGACAACGAGTGCTAGAAAAACGCCGACTCTATCAACTCCAAGTAATTGGACAATGCCTAGATTCTGGTCAACCAACAGTTAAATTTTGGCGGCAAGAACGTTTACCTGTTCATATAGACTATTTAAACCAAAAAGAACTACGTGAAGCTTTAACAAAAGCACTTGATCTGGCTGAAAAAGTAGCTAAAGAACTTAATCGTCACCTTTATAACCTTGCTCAACTATTGCTTGCCCCTGCTTCAGATCAAAAAACAGGCCGTAGCCCTGATAAAAATGATGTAAAAAAATTGCTCGACCATTTTGGCTCAACTACTCAATATTGGTCGCAGTTAGAAACCCCTTTTAAGAGCCTACTTGTTGAATTACCAAACGACCGTCAGGAAAGCCAACATGAAGATATTAGCTATGGAGCCAATGAATTAGTAAATTGGGCAAAAATCTTGAGAAAAGCGGCTTTAGATTCTTTTTCGTCTATCACCAACAGTCTAGACACTTCTAGCCGAACATTAAAAGCTGTGGCCAAGGTCGAAATCCGTTGCCAAGGCTCAATAAGCTATGTTCTAAAAGACTACCTTAATCTAGCTAAATCAACTGTAGCTAGCACAACAATTAACACAATTACTAACACAATTACTAACACAACTGATACGTTATCAGACTAAAGAAATTAACTTTCGAGTTTAGGAGAAAAAACAATGGAAATAACCAGTAAACCACGTTCTCCAGAACAGTTTATCTATTCCTTACAAAATCTTGTCAAAACAGAAAACCGTGCGGCACTAGCAGCACTACGTCGAGGGCTAGGAAAAACCCCAGGTGAAGCAGGAGAAACACACCGTTATATTGCTTACTATATAGCGGATCTACCTGATACTAAAGCAGATAACTACTATTTAGTAGGTTCACTATTTGCGCTGCACCAAATTAGTTGGAATAAAGAAGAAAGCTTAACACTACAAAAAACTAATCTTGGTGCTTCATTTGCCAAACTAAAAGAAAAATCTGATAGTGAGAGCATAGAAAAACGCTTTGTAGCTTTGCTTAACTCTCACCAAGAAGATTTGCCTAGCCATTTAAGACATGCCGTTAGCCTACTTAAATCTAATGAAATTGCAATTGATTGGTTGCGTTTACTAAAAGACCTCCAACAATGGGCTAACGACGACCGCCAAGTACAACGTAACTGGGCACGTGCTTTTTGGGGTGCTAAAGCCGCCAATGAAACAGATGAAACGGATAAAACCCAAAATCAACCATCAACTGAAACCGAATCTAGCACTAAATCAGAAAATTAACTTCCTAGGAGAAAATATCATGTTATTAGAACTTCACCTTATCCAAAATTTTGCACCAGCTAACCTAAACCGCGATGATACCAATGCCCCTAAAGATTGCGATTTTGGCGGATTTCGCCGCGCTCGTATCTCTAGCCAATGTCTTAAACGCGCTCTAAGAGACACTTTTAGCCAATCGCTAGGAGACTTGATTCCTAATAATAATTTGGCTGTCAGAACTAACCAGTTAGTAAATGAAGTAGTTAAACGACTACAAGAACAAGGAAAACTTGATGAACAATCTCGTGCTATTGTTGAAATGGTGCTAGAAAGCGTGAAACTCAAAGTAAAAGAAGGTAGCAAAACAGCATATTTATTATTTCTAGGTAAAGAAGAAATTAATAGACTAGTAGCACTTTGTGAAGAACATTGGGAAACACTAGTAAAACTTATTCCAGACTCAGCAAATAAACCTGATGCTGGAGCGAAAAAAGATAAAGCCAAAGGTAAAGATAAAGAGGCTAAAGAGGCTTTGCCTAAAGAAATCTCTAGCGCGATGTCTAACTTAATGGATGGAGGCAAAGCTGTTGACTTAGCCCTGTTTGGCCGTATGTTAGCCGATTTACCAGAAAAAAATATTGATGCTGCTTGCCAAATGGCTCATGCAATTTCTACCAATAAAGTTAGCACTGAATTTGACTTCTTTACCGCAGTAGATGATTTAGCGAACGCCCATGACCAACAGGGCGCAGGCATGCTTGGCACAATAGAGTTTAATTCTGCATGTTTTTATCGCTATGCCAATATTGATATCGAACAATTAAATTCTAACCTTGGCAAAGATCAAGATCTTACCCTTAAATCTCTAGAAGCCTTTGTCCGTGGCTCAATTCAAGCTATCCCAACAGGTAAACAAAACAGTATGGCCGCACAAAATCCACCTTCTTTTGTTATGGTAGTCCTGCGTAAGTCTGGACTTTGGTCACTGGCTAATGCTTTCCTTAAACCTGTACGTGTTAAACAAGATGCTCACTTAGACCTAGCAACTGAATCGACTAAAGCTTTAACCGACTATTGGGGCAAACTAGTAAACACCTATGGTGATGATGAAATTATTGGCAAATGGTTTATCTCGCTAGAGTCTGATCAGCTACCCAACTCTCCTTTATCTGACGCACAAGTTGGCAATCTCGCTACCCTAGTTAAAAACCTGATGGAGCAACTCAAAAATGGTAATGGAGGCCATTAAAATTATGAGCACATTACTAATGCGCTTAGCGGGGCCAATGCAATCTTGGGGAACACAAAGCCGCTTTTCTATTCGTGATACTGGACAAGAACCTTCTAAAAGCGGAGTGATAGGGTTACTTTGTGCTGCTTTGGGTAAACCTAGAGAAGAAAAAGAAAGCGATGAATTTCCCAGCCTGCAAACGCTTGCTAGCTTGAAAATGGGGGTAAGAGTTGAGCAAGCTGGTAAGATGCAGCGTGATTTTCAGACCGCAGGTGGAGCACACCTCCAGACTCAAAGAGATAGCTATGGTGTAATTAAAGCTGACGCTAAAAGCAAAGGCACGGTTATATCTGACAGATATTACTTAAGCGATGCAGATTTTTTGGTTGGGCTGGAAAGTGATAATCAAGAACTATTGGAACGTTTAAGCTATGCACTTGCCCATCCTCATTGGCAAATTTTCTTAGGGCGTAAAGCTTTTGTTCCTTCTCTACCTGTTTATATTCCTAATGGTTTGAAAAATATGGCTTTAGAGGAAACATTAAGAAATCATCCTTGGGATCCACCATGTCAGATCGAAAAAGACAAGCATCCTGATAAGTTACAAGTAATTCTTGATGCAACGCTGGAGGCTTCTAGCCAGGTACGTCAAGATGTGCCAATTTCCTTTCTAGAAAGGCGTTTTACCATTCGTTATACACGCACAGAATATATTGATGTTCCTACAGGAGGTGATTAAATGTATCTATCACGATTAATCTTAAATCCACGAAATCGCCTAGTACAAAGCGATTTAGCCAATTGCCAAGGACTACATCGCACAATTTTAAGAGCTTTTCCAGAAAAAGATTGTGTCACAGAATCAAATAACCCTGACGCACGTGCTCAGTTTGGGGTGCTTTATCGTGTAGAAACAGACAATCACACCGGAAAAGTTGTTGTTTTAGTTCAATCTCAAATGCTCCCTAATTGGCAAGTTTTACCTGACGGGTATTTGCTAGAAAACACAACTTTGACTAACCCTTCTTGTAAGCCAATTGCAAATCTTTACCAACAACTAAAACTTGGTACAAAACTAGTTTTTCGCTTACGCGCTAACCCTACACGTAAGCTTACTCCTGGCAAGATTACACTAGAGCCTATTACTGATGCTCAAAAGCGTAATGGCAAACGAGTAGAGCTATACAAAGAACCTGATCAAATTGATTGGCTAAAGCGCAAAGCAACTCAAAGTGGATTTCGCTTGCTTTCGCTCAAACTAGCTTCTGATCTAGATAATTTACAAGTGCAACCTGTTGCTAAAGAAATGGGTTGGCGTAAAACAAGCGATAATTCTACTAAACAGCTAACTTTTGGTGCAGTCTTGTTTCAAGGTGAATTGGAAATTACCAGCCTAGAGCTTTTCCAGCAAACTCTTGTCAATGGCATTGGTTCAGGTAAAAGCTATGGTTTTGGCCTACTTTCAATCGCAGCTAATACTGTTAGCTAGCTAAAAGGGATGTCCAAAACATCCCTTTTAATTTCTCTGTTCTTTGACAATTAAATATTGTCTCTATTTTTACTCACTAACTTGGAGATATTTATGAAAGACCTACATATTTTACCTAAATTGCGTGACAGTATGAGTTTTTTATATGTTGAACACCGACGCATAGACCAAGAAGCCCTAGCAATTGCTTTCCACGACACAGATGGTAAAACCTTAGTTCCTTGTGCCTCACTTAATACTTTATTCTTGGGGCCAGGGACTAACATATCTCATGCAGCAGTAAAAGCATTAGCCGATAATGGATGCTTAATTGTTTGGGTAGGTGAAGCTAGTGTAAGGTTTTATGCTGAAGGGATGGGCGAAACTCGTTCTTCTCAATCAGTACTTCAACAAGCACGTATTTTTTCTGACCCAACCCAACGACTAAAAGTTGTTCGTAACCTCTATGAAATGCGTTTCCCTGATCCGCTACCACCAAACTTAACTTTGCAACAAATTCGTGGCAAAGAAGGCATACGTGTCCGAGAAGCTTATGCTAAGGCTAGTAGAGATAGCGGCTTACCTTGGTTTGGGCGTTCTTATCAATCAAATAACTGGGATGCGGCTGATCCAATTAACCGAGCTTTGTCTGCTGCTAATAGCTGTCTATATGGAATTTGTCATAGCGCGATAGTTTCGGCAGGCTATTCACCAGCATTAGGTTTTATTCATACAGGCAAGATGCTGTCTTTTGTCTATGATATTGCTGATTTATACAAAGTAGATGTTACTATTCCTATTGCCTTTCAAGCTGTAGCTGAAGGTCTAACCAACCTAGAACGCCGTGTACGCCATAAATGTCGAGATTACTTTTATAGTCAAAAGCTCTTGCAGCGAATTTTACCTGATATAGAAAAAGTGCTTCTTGTTGAACCAGAATCACGAGAAAGCCCTTTTGATTCTACCAATCCTCCTCCTACTAATTTATGGGATTCTGTGCCTGGCGGAGTTAATTGGGCAGATGATGACGATGATGATTTGCCAATCTAAGGAGGTTAGTTATGATAGTAATTGTCCTAGAAAAAGTTCCTACTAGCTTACGAGGTGAGCTTACACGCTGGCTTTTAGAAGTGCATACAGGTGTATTTGTTGGCAGTATTTCCGCTATGGTGCGAGAACTACTTTGGAAGTTAATTATGGAAAAGTTGAGTGAAGGTGGCGGAATAATGATTCATAATGCGGCCAATGAGCAAGGTTATTCATTGAGGACGTGTGGTAATACAGCTCGTCAGATAGTTGATTTTGATGGATTAGCATTAGTACATTGTCCAAATCCTAAAAAGCAACTTCCATCTAGCAAAGTAAAATAAGTCTTAAAAAACTTCTCTTGACATAAAGCTATTTTCTAGCTATAAGTCTTTTGTTTTACAGTATTGTCCCCACACACGTGGGGGTGAACCGTATTTAAGTGTTCTAAATGAAAGGTTTAACTAATTGTCCCCACACACGTGGGGGTGAACCGAGTTAGAAAATTGCATCAATAGAATTGCTATTATTGTCCCCACACACGTGGGGGTGAACCGATGTTTTTTAGTCCAGTTGTGTCTATAATAGAATTGTCCCCACACACGTGGGGGTGAACCGCTTGCAGACAAATGCAAGCAATAGGTGGAATAATTGTCCCCACACACGTGGGGGTGAACCGTATTGGAGTGCGCTTT
>JAHFUF010000801.1 GCA_023265235.1 Blastocatellia bacterium | reverse complement strand
TTTTTAAGGATTGTTTTAATATTAATTGGAAATCCCGGCGAGATTCTTCTTTTAGTGTAACATTAACAGCTTTTTCTGCCATTGCTTGTTGCCAACCTAGGTTAACTAATGCCGAGACTACATCTGTTTTTAGCGAAACATCGCTACCACCTGCACTTTGACCTTGCCCTACTTCCGTTGTAGAAAGAGATTTTAGCTTATCTTTTAATTCAAGGATTAAGCGTTCTGCCGTTTTACGTCCAACACCTGGAACACCTATAAGCTGTACTAGGTTGCCTCCTAGTATTGCCTGTATTAATTCTTCAGCACTCATCCCAGAAAGCAGCGTCAAAGCGAGTTTTGGCCCTACACCACTAACACTTAAAAGTTTTAGAAAAATCTCTTTTTCTAGCCCTGTACGAAAACCAAATAATTGTAAGGCATCTTCCCTAACCTGAGTATAAATCTGTAATGAAATTGGGCTACCAACCTCACCTAAATCATAATAGGTTGAGAGAGGGATTTGTACCTCATAACCTACACCGTTAACATCAACTATTACCAAATTAGTAGACTTAATTAAAAGCTTGCCACTTAAATAAGCGATCATAATTTACTTTCCCTCAGCCATCCAAACATTTAAACTTTTAACTATAACGAATCTTGAGCCGTTTTATTTTATCGTAGAGACCTTTTCTAGAAATACCTAATAAACCAGCAGTCTGTCGAATATTACCACGACATTGCTTTAGTGCTTTTTGAATAATTTGTTTTTCTGTTTGCATCAGAATTTCATCTAGTGTCATTCCTGGCTGAAATTGAATATCTGCTGTTGTTTCTAGTAATTGTCTATTTGATCTTAGGTTTGCTGTAGCTTGAATTATTTCTGAGGAAAGTTGAGATTTTCCAAATGTGGCTTTTTCACTAGCAAAAGCCACTACTCGTTCAATTTCATTTTTTAGCTGACGAATGTTTCCTGGCCAATCATATGATTCTAGTAATATTAAAGCTTCAGCACTAAAAGCCAAATTCTTGTTAGTACGTTCACAGGATTGCTTAAGGAAATATTGAGCTAGAGGTAAAATTTCTTCTCGTCTTTGTCTTAGTGGTGCTACAAAAAGTCGCAAAATATTTAGCCTATGATATAGATCTTCGCGAAATTCCCCTTTTTCCACCATTGTTTCTAAATCTCTGTTAGTACTAGCAATTATTCGTACATTTACTTTTATAGGTCGAGTATAACCAATAGGCTGGATTTCTCCCTCCTGTAAAAAACGTAATAATTTTGGCTGGGTATCTAAGCGTAGGTCTCCAATTTCATCTAGTAGTAGTGTCCCTCCATCAACAGCACGAATTACTCCTTCATAGTCAATATTCGCGCCAGTAAATGCTCCTTTGCGATAACCAAAAAGCTGTGCTTCAACAATTTCCTGCGGAGTAGCAGTACAATTAAATGGCGAAAAAGGTCGATTACGTCTTTCACTAACAGAGTGAATTGCCCTAGCAATCAAATCTTTGCCTGTGCCTGATTCTCCAGTAATTAACACTGTTAGGTCACTAGAATGAATCCTAGTAATTTGTTCAGTCAATTCTGACATTTTGCGGCTTGCATAAACCAAGTCTGGTAGGTTCTTAAAGCTCTTTAGTCGTCCTATTTCTGCTTCGTTAATTTCAACCCTGCGCTCTACTTGGGTTAGAGGCTCTAATAAAGATAAATTAACAACTTCTTTACTTAAAGCAATAGACGCTTCTAAAAGCTCTTTGGATATTGTTTTTGGTGAAACGCCCCAAAATAAGATGGCCAATGGTTTTTCTGGATTACTTATAATTAGCTCTAAATAAAGAGGTTCATCCATATTACGGCCATCAATCCAGCCTGTTTTTTTCTCTAGTAAGGCAACTTGTAAACGTCTGTGAAGTTCACTAGCTAATAAATCTAGTTCCCTAGTAGCAAACTCTAACTTAGCTGTGTTTTCTATGCTATTAAGCTGAAATATTGCCACTAGATCTGCTTGGGTTTGTTTTTGTAAAACTATTGCGATTTCTTTTAATAATTGCTCATGCTTATGGTAAGTCCTAAGTAAGTTTAATAGCTGTGTTCGCTCTTCTATTAACTGGGTATTTAGTGAATTTACTTCATCGCTACTTTTAGTAGATTTTGGAAACAGTTCTTTTATTAATAAATTTACTTTTTCTAGGAGTGGTTTAGCTCCTATTTGTTCAAAAAGTTGTTGGGCGCGAACCAAATCTCCAAAAGTTTTTGTAGCGAACTCTTGTTTACCTTTTAATAATTGTGCTCGCTCAATTAAACATAATGCCTTTTCTAATGGTGAAGAAAAAACTTCAAAAATTTCATGTGCGCGGTTTAACTTGGTTAATGCCTCTTGTCCTTTTTGAAAAGCCAGTTTAGCTTCTAAAAAGAGAATTTTTCCTTCTAGTAAAAAATTTTTCTGTTTCTTAACCCAATCAATAGCTTGTTCTAATCCTGTTTGAGCTTGTGGGAGTTTATTTTCCTCTAAACATAATGTAACAAAAGCTAACTCTGCTTCTATAGCGTAATCAATACGATTAATAGCTAACGCTAAGTCTATGCCTGTTTTTAAGTGGGTTAAAGCTAAAGCCTTTTCCCCTAACAACAAATATAATTTACCTAAATTAATCTCAGATAAGCTTTCCGAATCTTTAGCATGAACTTGTTTAGCCAATTCTAAAGCAAAATTTAATGTCGGTTTGGCTTCATTAA
>JAHFUF010000800.1 GCA_023265235.1 Blastocatellia bacterium | reverse complement strand
CCAATTAAATGCATTAGTTCAACAGATTCTTGAGGATTCATTCCAGCCGCAGGCTCATCTAAAAGCAGTAACGTAGGATTGGTTGCTAGTGCGCGAGCGATTTCTAAGCGTCGCTGACTACCATAAGGAAGACTAGTAGCCTGTTCATTAGCAAATTGAGCTAGGTTAAATATCTCAAGTAGCTCTAAGCTAAAATCTCGTTGTTGTTTTTCATCCACTTGGTGTTTAGAGGAACGAAATATTGCATCTACAAAATATTGTTTAGTACGAACATGGTAAGCAGTCATTACATTTTCAAGTACTGTCATGCTAGAGAAAAGACGAATATTTTGAAAAGTGCGGGACATACCCATTGATGCTATTTTACAAGGTTTAAGTCCGTCTACTTTTTGCCCAAGAAATTTGATAATTCCTTCTGTAGGAGCATAAACGCCTGTTAAAAGATTAAATATAGTAGTTTTTCCTGCACCGTTTGGGCCAATTAACCCAAATATCTCATTTGGTTGAATTAAAAGGTTTAATTCGTTAACTGCGGTAAGACCACCAAAGCGAATTGTACAGTTGTTAGTTTCTAAAATAGCTTGTCCGCTCATATGGTTAAGATTTTTTCTCCTCAATAGCAGGTTTAGAGGAAGGTTTTGAAGGCTTTGAAGACTTTGAGTATTTACCTAAAACACGAGATAAGGAAAATTCATAGCTTCCTAGTATACCTTGTGGGCGAACTAGCATAATTAAAATCATTAAAGAAGAATAAATAATCATTCTTAGGTCAGGTAAATAGCCAAGCCCTTTAGTCATCCATATTGGCATCCAATCAGCACGTAGTCCTGCCATTGTCCTTAGCCATTCAGGTAGCCCCGTAAGAATAATTGCTCCTAAGACTGCGCCAGTTATTGACCCCATACCACCAAAAACAATCATAATAATTATTTCTACTGAACGAACAAAGTTAAAAGTGTTAGGTACTAATTGGCCATAAAGGTGTGCATATAAACCACCCGCAAAACCAGCAAGTGCAGCACTAACAGTAAAAGCCAGCACTTTATAAAAAGATGTATCAATTCCCATTGCTTCTGCGGCGATCTCATTTTCGCGAATTGCTACTAGGGAACGACCAAAGCTTGATTTAACTATATTATGGACAGTAATAATGGTGATAATAATAAAAAGAAAAATCCAAGATAGGCTAGAAAAAGTCCCTTCAAATGCTTTTGTCGAAAGCCATGTCCAATTAGGAAATTTTGGAATACCAATATAACCACGAGGGCCACCAACAGTTTCTATATTTTCAATTACTAAACGGATAATTTCACCAAACCCTAGTGTAACTATTGCTAGGTAGTCGCCTTTAAGACGTAAAGAAGGAATACCTACAATTAGCCCTGCTATAGCAGCAGCAATTGCACCAGCACATAAGGCAAAAATATAAATTGGTAAGGTGCTAAAAAAAGTTTGCCCACCAGCATTTGCACCTGTTAACAAGCTTTTTGTAATAAATGCTGCTACATAACCACCAATAGCCATAAAACCAGCATGTCCAAGGGAAAATTGACCTGTATAACCATTTATTAGCTGTAAACTAACGGCTAAACAAATACTAATCCCCATTAAACAAATAATATTAAGACCATAATCCGTAATAATATCTGATCCCATTATTTGATAGTTTTTTAGGCTTCTAAGAATTGATTCTACAATGGTTACAATTACTATGGACGCGCCAAGCCAACCAGCAATTCTCAAGAGGGTATTCACAGGCTTCTCCTATACTTTTTCTTGTGTTGCTGAGCCAAGCAAGCCAGCAGGTTTTACAAGTAGGACTAGAATGAGGATCAAAAATGCAAACACATCTTTATAACTAGATGAAATATAACCACTTACCATAATTTCAGCGATACCTAGTAATAATCCTCCTAGTACTGCACCAGTTATATTTCCAATACCACCTAACACTGCTGCTACAAAGGCTTTTAGCCCAATTAGTAAACCCATTAAAGGATCAATTTTGGTAAAGTGTACTGAATATAAAACTCCAGCGGCGGCGGCCAAAGCTGAACCAAGAGCAAAGGTAAAAGCAATAATAAAATCTGTATTAATACCCATTAACTTAGCAACATCTAGGTTAAAAGATACTGCACGCATTGCTTTTCCTAACTTGGTCTTAAAAACAATTAGATTAAGTAGTACCATTAGCAGAATAGACACAGCAATAATTAATATAGAGTCATTACTAATAGTGACACCACCAAAAAGAGCTATGTTTCTAGTTTCAAAAATAGTAGGAAAACTCTTTGGAGTAGCACCAAAAATAAATTGTGCTGAGTATTCTAGTAAAAGAGAAACGCCAATTGCAGTAATTAAAGAGGTTAGACGAGAAAATTTTCTTACAGGACGGTAAGCAAACCTTTCAATTATAAGCCCTACTAATGCTGCTCCAACCATTGAAGCAGCCATTATTAAAACCAATGCCCCAAGACTAGGCTCAGAAATACGAAACGCAGCAGCAGTGTAAAAACCTATAAAGGCGCCCAACATAAAAACATCACCATGAGCGAAATTAATCAGTCTTAGCACCCCATAAACCATTGTATAACCAAGGGCAATGAGAGCATAGATGCTCCCTTGAACAATCCCATTAATTAACTGTTGCAGGAAGAGTTCCATGCTCTCTTTTAATCTCCTTAAGTAATATTTGGTTAGTTCTTACTTGGCCGCGGTTGCAGT
>JAHFUF010000799.1 GCA_023265235.1 Blastocatellia bacterium | reverse complement strand
CATCAATATATTCCGAAAGTAAGTCTTGACAGTCTGAACAGTCCATTCCCTTACACCTTATCTTACACTTTTTTTAAAAGTAATGAACGCAATTTTATTCTTGCTTTATGTAGCTGTGATTTTGATGTTCCAACAGTGATGTTTAACAAATTAGCAACTTCTTCATGCTCATAGCCTTCTATATCGTGAAGCACAAAGACTGTACGATAACCTGGTGGTAACTGTGTAATTGCTCGCTCTAGAGCAATTGCGTCAATGAAAGGCGGTATTACAGGATTACCACTATTTTGTTCAGCATTTATAGGCAATTCACCATCGGTTGTCGTAGTCTCAAACTTTATATCTTTCTTACGTAGTCGCATCAGCACTTGATTAACAGTTAAGCGATGTAGCCAAGTAGAGAAAGCTGCTTCACCACGATAACTGCCAATACGACGAAAGAGTTGAATAAAAACATCTTGCGTTAAGTCTTCGGCTTCGGAAGGATTACTAGTCATTCTTAAACACAAACTATACACACGCCTATGATGACGATGGTAGAGTTCCTCGAATGCACCACGATCCCCAAGAGAAGCTGCTTGAGCTAAATCAAAATCCGAAGTCAATTGGTGAGTATTTGTCACAGGCTTGCTGTTTGCTCTAAGCAACCTGTCCCTGAAAGATGTTCCTTACTTACTGCACAAACCTGTGATGCCTACTTTTGCAGGGATGGTTGCCTATAGTAAAAAAGTCTCCAAAATTCCACGCTATTTTAGCTTTTAAGTATGTTGAAAATCAATAAATTATTAGCAAAAAAACACATTTTTACTAGAAACTAATTTTGATCCTAAACCAATTATTCTGGCCCATTAATATTTGTAATACTAGGGCTAGTTTGAGGCTTTATTTAGAAGATGTTTCTGGTAAAAGCTCTTCTTGATCTTTTAATTTAACAATAAGAGACTTAGTAAGTTCTACTCTTAAAACTGTACCAGGAAATAGTTTTATATCATTCCCTCTACTCACAAGCACTCCAGCGACTGCTCCACCTAGAGGAACAGTTGCTCCAGCTAAAGGGCCTACAGTAACGCCAATAATTGGTGCTGCTGCTCCACCTAGAATAACACCTCTAATAGCATTATCCACACTTCTACTTCCAGAACGACCACCTTTTACTTGTCCTTCATCATTAGCGTTTAACTTATTTTCACTAACATAATCATCAACTGCTTTTATTAGAAGCGAGATTTCTTGCTCTCCATAAGGAGTAAGTATTTTATCGAATGTTATTGATAAAGTAGCTTGTTTTTGAGGGCGTTTTGCCGCAGAGATCTGAATAATTCGCCCTTGAACCTCTGTACCCCGTTTTAGTGCTACAATCCCATCAATAATAATAGAGTTAGTTAATCTAGCAAACACTTCATCGCCTACTTCATTAAGTTTTGAGCTAATTGGTGTTTCTAGTTCTAGCTTAGCAGAGGTTCCTTCTCTAACTGTAACAGCACTAGGAAAAGTATTTTGTGATTTAGGGCGAACACCTGATTGAGCAAAATGAGCAAAAGTTATATTTGACATGGTTAGAGCTAGAATTAAAATTAATGATTTAACAATTGGTTTTTTTACAAACATATTTACTCCTAGATATTAAAGCTTTACTTATCTGGGCTTTCGCGCAAAGAATGGGCAGTTTGTCTTATTCGGTGTTTATCTAAAAGATGCCTTAGGCTCCTTACAGGCATTTGTAGTAGGTCAGATGCACGAGTTTGATTACCAGAGGTTCGCTTTAGAGCTTCTAAAATAAAAGACTTTTCTATTTCATTAATATAGAGTTCTAAATTAATACCTTCTTCTGGTAAAGATAAAAAAGATTGTATACGGGAAGGACTATATTTAAGTATTTCTTCTCTCCATCTCTCAGGCTGAATTTGTTTAGTAGGTTCTAGTGCTACAGCTCGTTCAATAGCACTTTCTAGCTCACGTACATTTCCTGGCCAATGATAGTTTTGTAAGTAAGCAAGAGCTTCTTCAGAAATACTATCTATTTGACGCTCAGCAGATCGACAAAAGCGTTTAAGAAAATGCTCTGCCAACATTGGTATATCTTCTTTTCTATCACGTAGTGGAGGTAATTCGAGCATAATGACGTTAATACGATAATAGAGGTCTAGCCTAAAACTTTTTTCCTCTACCATTTGCATTAAGTTTCTGTTAGTTGCTGCTACTACTCGGGTATCAATCGCGATTTCTTCTGTGCCCCCTACACGCCTTACTGTGTGAGCTTGTAGTACTCTAAGCAGCTTTACTTGCATAGTAGAGCTAGTTTCTGAGATTTCATCTAAAAATATTGTGCCGCTATGAGCAGCTTCAAACAACCCTTTTTTATTAGTTTGGGCACCAGTAAAAGCTCCTTTTACATGTCCAAAAAGTTCTGACTCTAGTAGAGTTTCTGTTAATGCTCCGCAATTTATAGAAACAAAAGGAGCATTAGCACGTCGGCTACTGTTATGAATTGCGCGTGCTACTAGTTCTTTTCCTGTTCCAGATTCACCTTGGATTAGTACTGTACTAGAGGTAGGAGCAACATCAAGAATCATTTTGTAGACTTCTTGCATACAGCGAGAATGGCCAATAATACTATCTAAGCGTCCTTTTTCTCTTAACTCTCTTTTAAGTAGGGCGTTTTCTTGACGCAGCTTACTTTTTTCTAACGCTTTGCTAACAACTAATTTTAATTCATCAATATCA
>JAHFUF010000798.1 GCA_023265235.1 Blastocatellia bacterium | reverse complement strand
ATAAACATTACCCATGCCACCTTTACCAATAAGTTTTTCTACTTGGTATTTAGCATCTAAAACTAAACCGATAAATTTATCTGGAGACTCCTCATCATCAACCAGTCTTTTTCCATCATTTGGACAAAAAACAGCAGTTTCTGCGAAAAGCTGACTACAGGCTGGGCATTTTTTCTTGGCCATTATCTATTCCTATATAAACAAATTATTATTTTAAATTAAAACAAATTATAAGCCCTTATATAAATTACGATTTTCTCCGCCAAGAATCAAGAAAATCCTGAATATACATTAGTAAGGAATTTATATTGACAAATTTTTAGTAAATGTTTCAACAGTTTAACACAATACCCTAGAGAATTTTAGTAAAATTTCGCGGGGTAATAACCGAGAGTTAAATATTATCTATAGCGATCTGCATTTTTTGTGCACTTTGTCGATTAAGATAAAACTTACTTGTGCCTTCCCTCCCAGTCAAGTTTAGTACTAGACCTCCATCTTTTCCTGTAGAAACAATAATATTAGTACCATATTGTCCACTAAAGCCCCCTATAGTTGACTGAACAGAGCCTAAAGTAGGCTGGCTTTCTGTTCCTTTGGTAAGAAGTTTATCGATTTCTTTCAAGCCATTATAGTTTGTAATAAAAATTATTTCTTTTGAGTCTTGCTTAATACTAATACGGTATGTAGTGTCATTATCTTTAGTAACAGCCCTATAAAGCTCTAACTTTTGCTCAACATCAAAAGCTGAAAAGAAAATTGCTCTAGTAGTTAAATCATAAATTGATTTTGAGTCATCTACACCAGTCACAACTTTCTTTGGCTCATCAGTTTTTTTAATACCATTAGGATTACGTGCACGTAAGTCTTCCATATCCATAGCAGCCGTCTTAGTAGATGTTGTAGGAAGAGGCTTATTATTAACAGCAACAGCATTAGGATTAACCCCTGGGCCTTGAGTAATTGGTGCGGTTGGTCGAATAAAACTAAGGTTTACGCTAGCAGTTGGTTCTTGGAATGTTTTCCCTTCTGTTTCAGCAACCTCTACAGGAGATTTATCTATATTAGTCCAAATACCTGCTTTACGTTTACGTGCATCTGCTTCGGCAGATTTTAAGGCGCTGCCGATTTGTAATTCTTTTTCTGGTGCAACATAAAAGCCTACTCCTAGTTTTAAGAGTTCTATATTTGCAATTGATCTTTCTATACCACGAACAACTGTTATATAAATAAGTGCTCGTCCATACTGATCGCGATGACCATTAGGGCCATAAGCAATATCAAACCCTACTTCTATTTGTCGTCCAAGTAGTAATTCTTCTGTTAGATTACGTGCTTGTTCACCAAAAGCTTGCCCTTCTTGTTTTCCATGCTTGGCATGTGGAGCACTAAGACCAATAAGTTTTGCTATTTCCCCATTATCTAAAACTACAGTATCTCCATCTATAACACTAATAACTGTACGATTTTTCCAAGGATCAATTTGTGCAAAGGTTAGCAAAGGAAAAAGCAGTAAGCTCAGAGTTATTAGCCATGAAATTTTACGCATACGCATAGGCTTTTCTCCTAGTAATGTTAAAATTTATTGTATTAAATGCGCCCACTTAATAACCTAAGTAGTGTTTTGAGTGAGTGATTTTTTAGATTTTGGTTAGATAGTTGAAAACACATCTGAGGTTGTTTTCTATACTTTATTATCTAAATTATCTAAAGATTTTTATTTCGCTCAATCTCTAAGTGTCTTGGTTATTGAGATTAATATGCTTTATTTGGTTGACCTAATGCCCTTATTTTATTCTTTTTTTTCTTTTGGTTCAATTAACGCCCAGAGATAAATCACTGGGCTATTGTCAAATGCCCCTAGCAGGGCATTAAAGACTTAAAATTCTTTTAGAATCAATGATTTACAAAGCAAATTCCATGTATATTCAATTACGAGAAAACCTATATTAACAAATTAGTGAGAAGCATTAATTTTTTCTTGTGTAGCTAAAGAAACCTCTTTACGTTCTCCTACTTCTGTTGCTGGCATTAAAAACGATGTTAAGAGTCCTAATAAAGAAATAAAAAAACCAATGACAAATATTAAGTGTAAAGCTCCTGATAAAGAACCAGAAAAATACTCTATTGCCCTAGGAGTCAAACTACTGCGTGTTAGAGGATCAACAACAAGACTAGGGTTATTAAGTATTTTCGCTAGCTCTTGATTAAGGCTTTTGTCTGAAACTTGATTAATTGTTCGCAGTAAACTAATTCCCATAACACTACCAAAAACACCTGTTCCAATTACTCCTCCAATATTACGGAAAAAATGGGTTGAAGAGGTTATTACTCCTAACAAATTACTAGGAGCAGTACTTTGCACCGCTATTAACAACGAAAACATTGCCAACCCCATCCCAGAACCAATTATTGCAACACTAATATAAATATTATAAATACTACTAGTAGCATTAACTGTCAAACTTAATATTAATGTTCCTATTACTATTGCTAACATTCCAGTTATTACTAAAGGTCTATAGCCATAATGTAAAATTAATCTGCCACTTAAAGTTGAACTACAAATCCAACTAAAAAGTAAAAACATAATTATTTTACCTGATGCAGTAGCACTTGTATTTAGAACAACTTGCATAAACAGTGGCACAAATGAAATTATACCAAATAAAACACACCCACCAAAAAAATTACCCAAAGTGGAAACCAAAAATATTTTGTCCTGAA
>JAHFUF010000797.1 GCA_023265235.1 Blastocatellia bacterium | reverse complement strand
TTATACTGGCTAATGTCTTCTAATCTTGTTTTTCTTTGATTTTATCTCAGATTTTTCTTTTTCTATCTTTTCTCAGCATTTTTTCTTCTTAAAAAACTGGTTTGTGAGAAATACGGGCTAGTTGTTTTTATCTCATAAATCTTTGGCATTAAACAAATCACGCAAGTATTCTAAAAAAACTTCTACAGACTCGTTCCCAATAGTGGGTTGATTATCGATAATATATCGCCTTAAGGATAAGGTGCCTAATGAATCTAGATTATTGAAATATACTCCGATTATATTCCTAGCTTGGTCGCTAAGATTGGGGTACTTATCAACTAAGGAAGTTGCTTGTTGTTCTTCTAACTCCGTTAACATAGCGACTGTACGATAAAGATCAAAACTATGGTGTGGGGCTTTTCCCTTTGTTTCAGGTTGTTCTATGTGATCTTTAATTGCGAATAACTTCAAAATCATATAGGTAAATGGATGTGGAATATAAACGTAATTCCTATCATCGATGTATAATAAGTCTAAGTAATCTTCTAGGCTAGTGGCTTCTTCTGTGATTCTAGCGTGCATTTGTTCGTTTTTAGCTAATAATGTATTTGGAGTAGCTCTAGGTCGAATTCGCCTATTGCGCTGTACTACTAGACTACTTTCTTTTCCTAGGATAGCCGGAGAAAGGAAATCTAGTTTAAGACGGCGGGATTGGCCTTGGAGATCTACTTGTTTCCAGAATTGATAGAACTTTGCATCAGGTTTTGGCTCATACCCCATTTCGTTTAGTACTGTTCTGATAGTTCTCATTTTTTCTAGGGAAGTAATAAGGTGAATAGACAAAAATATATCTAAATCCTCAGTAGACCTAGCAATAGGGATATTATTAAAAAAGGTACGAGGATTATTTTTACGAAGAGATTCTGTCCTTAAATATAATCCATAGCCACCACCTATAATTAATTTAATATTATAGGCTTGTAGCTTTTCGCTTAAAGAGGCTAATTCTTTACTTAATAAATCTAGCATACTTATTCTTTCTCCGCATTGTACTTAAGAGCAATTAAATCTGTAGCGATTTGCTTGGCAGTATCTTGTTCTCTTTTGTCACCTGCATTTAGTTCTAAGTATGTTTCTAAAGGGGATGCCCAGTAAAAGCCGTCACTGTAATGCTTATCAAAATAAATAGTAGTCTCAGCAGTTTCATTAAACTCTATATTAGGAAAACGGTTGGTTTCAGTAATATTAATTTCTGTTAGTAGTTCTTCTAGATTAGAGGTATAAATTTTGATGTAGGGTTGTGATGGCATGACAGCATAAAGGTTTGGGTTAAGTCCTACTAAATCTATTTCCTTGTCTTTAGCGTTACTAACTAGCTGCGATAAAAAGCAGTTCAAGTCAGCTACTTTTCCTATTAACTTACGTTTAAGAAGAGGTTTTTGATAGTTTTCAGCTAACTTTGAGAGTAGTTTTTTAGGATCTAAGAGTTTGATTTCTTTAGTTTTAGTTTTGGTAATTAATAGTTCCTCTTGTAAGGTTTTGAGAACTTTGGAAACAGTAGGCAAAGATGTAGATCCTTTACACAATAATATCTGCTCCAAAACTTCATTAACGCTGCCAAAAGAGTCTTTGCTAAAAAATACTCTGGCTACCAATGAACTAGTACCAGTAAATATATTTTTAATAGGGCTAGAAGTAGGGAATGTATTCTTTGCTCCACTACGATGAATAAACCATTTTTCTGGAATCTGTACTACTCCGTTGCCACAAAGGTCTATTGCACTCATTCCATTATTAGCTATTCTTTCTAACTCACTTGGTTTTAGATAAGAGGTTACTATTAATGGATAATACTTTTTTTTATCAGTGATAGAATCTTTGAAGTATTCTTTTAGTTTTTGCTCACCAAGAAATAGGTTTTGTGGAGTAGCAATGGCAATTAGTTCCGTAATAAACGAATAAGCTTGTTCTCGCCATGTGAATTTTAATACTGCATCTGGGTAGTATTTTCGTTTAGACAGTAAGTTAGGGTATTGCTCGGACTCACATTCTACTTTAAGCGGCGGAAAACCTATCGTTTCTATTTTTTCTAACAAATCAGCTTCTTTTAATTGCATAAGAGTTTCCTAGAAATGTAATATTTCTTAATCAAGAAAATACCATTATACAAGAAATTTTCTTCAAAAACAATATTTTCTTAATTAAGAAAATGGCCATTAATAAGAAAATTTATTTAGTAAATTATCTAAGAAGATAGAAAAGAAGCAAGTACTATTAGTTATTAATATTGGGTTGTAGTGTAACAGGGTTGATTCCTTGGTTTCCAGGCTAAGTTATCCGGTTTAAAAAGTAACAGCTTTATTTTTTGTTATTTAAATCTACAAATACAGCCATTGGAAACTTCTTTTTGAACTCTTTTTTCTCCATTCTTGATGTAACTACCTTGTGTAACCCGTAAGCAGAAAGAGCAATGGCTGGAATAGAGAGAGACATATTCCCAGTCAAAATTGCTGTTGCTGCTGTTGCTGCCAAAGCAATTGTTGTAGAACCACCCCACAGAGCAAGATCTTTTGTAATTTTATCCCAGTCTGCTTGAGCTTTATGATACTCAACTATTAATTCATCCTTATCAATACCTTCGCCAAAAAGGTGTAGATGACAGAGAGAGGTTTCTTTAGTAGATTTGGTGTGTCATAACATCATCAACTAAAAGGAAACCCCAGTCGCAATGAACATTTTAGCATTTT
>JAHFUF010000175.1 GCA_023265235.1 Blastocatellia bacterium | reverse complement strand
TCAAACAGGAACTAAGTCAGTAGAAAAAACTATCAAAAGTATGGAGGGTATTCGCGATCAAGTGCAAAGAACAGCTAAACGTATTAAACGCTTGGGTGAAAGCTCACAAGAAATTGGCGAGATTGTTCAATTAATTAGAGATATTGCTGATCGCACTAGTATTCTAGCTCTTAATGCTTCAATCCAAGCAGCAATGGCTGGTGAGGCTGGTAGAGGATTTGCAGTAGTAGCAGAAGAAGTAGAAAGATTAGCTGATAGGTCTACAGAGGCTACTAAACGTATTGAAACCTTAATTAAAGCAATTCAAACAGAAACTAATGAAACAGTAGTAGCAATGGAAGATATGACAAGAGAAGTGGTTAATGGATCTGAAATTGCTAACGATGCTGGCAAAGCCTTAGAAGAAATTCAAGGTGTGTCTAAACGACTTGCAGAACTTATTCAAACTATATCTCTTTCTGCTAGACAACAAGCCCGCACCTCTGATTCATTAGCAAAAGCAGTGGGAGAAATTTCAACTGTAACACAACAATCTGCTGCTGGAACAAAACAAGCTGCTGTCTCAGTTAGTAACTTAGCAGGATTGGCTGAAGGGCTACTTTCATCAGTAAGTACCTTCAAGATATCTGATAATGGTAAAGGTAAATAACTCATGCCCCAATAAATAAATTGACTATTGGGCTTTTGCGAGAGGAGAAAAGATGTCAATGAAATTAAAAATGTTTTTTGTTGCTGTGAGCTTAGCGATTTTTGCCCAATCAACTATGGCTCAACAGCCTAGTTTAATGGTACTTACTAGCGATACTAATAGTAAGGTTTCTGATACTCCTGATAAAGCTTCTGATAACAAGCCTTCAGAAGTAAAAGAAGTAAAAGAGATAAAAGGAGAGAGTAAACCTAGTAGTGAAACAGAAATAATGTTAAGAGAAGTACAGGATTTACAACGTACTGTAAAACTACTAGAAACAAGAATTAAAGAGCTAGAGTCTAAATTAGGTGGTTCTATAGAAAAAAATGATAGTACTACAGAAAAAATTGTCAAAGAAGTATCTAGTGAGACTACTAGCGTTGCTGTAGCTGCAACTGCTGCTCCTAGCGTGCTCAAGCCAGAGGATGATAAATCATCCCCAGCAGACAAAATATTATCTTTTTTTGAGAGAACAGAAGTCTCAGGGTTTGTTGATGCTTATTATGGTTATAATTTTAATCGTCCTGATGTAGGTACAAACGTAACAGTTTTTGATAATCAATTACGTAATTTTGATACTAAACACAATCAATTTAGCTTAAACCAAGCTAAGCTAGTACTTAACAATGCTCCTACAGAAGACCATCGTGTAGGTTTTAGATTAGACTTAAACTTTGGCCCAGCTACAGAAATTATTCATGCTGGTGAACCTGGAGGAGTAAACGTTTTTCGTAACCTACAACAAGCCTACCTTAGTTATTTAGCCCCTGTAGGCAAAGGGTTACAGATAGATTTTGGTAAGTTTGTTACCTATCATGGCAACGAAGTAATAGAAACTAAAGACAATTGGAATTATTCACGTTCAATACTTTTTGCTTTTGGCATTCCCTACTATCATTACGGGGTTAGACTTACTTATGCTGTTAGTGATAAGTTTACATTGGGTTTTGCAATGCACAACGGTTATAACAATGTTGTTGATAACAACGCTCGTAAGTCGTTTTCTGTACAAGCAATAATCAAGCCTACTAGTAAACTTACTTTCTATCAAAACTATACAGGTGGCCCTGAGCAAGCGGGTAACAAAGATGATTATCGCCATTTATTTGATGGAACATTAATTTATGCTGTCAATGACAAGCTTAGTTTGGCTTCTAATTATTTCTATGTTTCTGATCGTATTAATGGCGCAGGAGTTCACGCTAAAGGAATAGTTGGTTATTTACGCCTACAGCCAAAAGAAGGTATTGCATTTACCCCTAGGTTTGAAGTTTATGATGACAATGATGGTTTTACTACTGGTAGAGTTCAAACGGTTAAATCTTTCACTTTAACTGGGGAACGTACTATCAAAGGCGGATTAATAGGGCGTTTAGAATATCGTCGTGATTTTTCTGACAAAGACTTTTTTAACAAGTCTATTCAAAGAAATGTAAACGCTCAGACCACGTTAACTTTGGGTGTTATCTATTCATTTAGCTCAAAACAATAAAATTTATTTAAGAAATAAAGTAGGAGCACTACTTTATTTCTTAAAAATTAACTGATTTATAATTTAAGCAATTTGATCTAGGTTCAAAGCTTGAAGCTAAGAGGTTGTGAGGTTGTTATGAGTGAAAATATAGATAGGGAATTGTTGATAACTCTTGTTACGGAAATTAAAGATTACCTACCAAAAATTATCGATAATGTGGAATCCTATAGAAAAGACTACAGTAATATTGATGCACTTAGAGACGCACACAGGTATATACATACTATTAAAGGTGCCTCTTCAATGGTTGGACTCGCTGATTTAAGCCACTTAGCTTATTACATAGAAGAATCTTTTGAAGAAATACTGCTTGGTTATCTAGAAATACCAGTTAGAGTTACTATGCTAGTCTATGATGCTATTACACTGATAGATAGTTATTTAGACAGACTAATTTCTGATATTGAGGTTGATAGTAAAGAATTATTTAGACAAATAACTGAGGATATTAGAATTATTAGGGATGAACTTGCACAGAAAACAGAAAATGTGCCAAGAAAAAGAGCTTTTATTTATGAAGAAGATTCTCCAACAGGAGAATTTCCTAATATTGAGGTAGAAACAGAAGAAGACTTAGATTTTACAGCAATTTTTTTACCAGAAGGCCAAGAATACTGGGAAGCAATTTGTCAAAATTTGACCACATTGTCTAATAACCCAACAGATAAAGAATTATTAGAAAAGGTGCGTCGCCCTGCACATGCTTTGAAAGGTGCAGCAAGCATGGTTGGGTTTCAAACTATTTATCAACTCTCCTTACATATGCAGAAGCTTTTAGAACATCTTCAAGAAAATGAGGTTGTTCCTACACCAGAGACAGTAGCCCTACTTTATTCTTGTGCTAATGTGATAAAAAGTTTACTAGATACTAGGAAAAAAGATGATCCTATTCTAGCTGAACAATATAAAGTAAAATACCAAACACTTTTTCAAAAATTAGAATCCTTTGAAGCCCCAGTATATCAAGCTCCGATACTTCAAGCTCCAATATATCAAGACACTAGAGAGACTAGCCCACTCACTGAGCTTAAACACAATAGGTTAGACGCAGGTTTTTTGTCTTACCCTGGTCAAACACAAGAACTTGAGGACATTTCATCTGAGCTAATAGATGCTTTTGTTGAGGAAGGTAGAGAGCATTGGCAAAATATCTCACAAGCCTTAGCTAGTTTAGCCGTCCGTCCATCAGATATAGAGCTTTTACAAGAAGTGCGTCGTCATATTCACACCTTAAAAGGTGCTTCTAACATGGTTGGGTTTAATACAATAGGTAAACTAACTCATCGAATGGAAGATTTGCTTGATTGTTTGCATGAAAATGAAATTGCTCCAACAACAAAAGTAATTAGCCTAATATATGAATCTTCTGATGCAATAGAAGGGTTTTTAACAGATAGACAATACAATGATTTAACTTCACTTGAAGGGTTATTTTCTCAATATACAGAAGTTCTAGAAAACCTAATTGTAGTTGAACCTGTTAGCTCTCTTGTTACACCAGAAATAGAACCTATTGCCGTTGAAACAGTAATTAAACAAAATAAACAAGATAAACAAGAGCCTTCTTCTCAACAAGATGTAATGATGGAGGCTTTTATTGCTGAGGCACAAGAATACTGGCAAATTATCCTGCGGAGTATTCCTAGGTTAGCTAACCAGCCAAACAACAAAGAATTGTTGCAAGAAGTGCGTCGCCCTGTACATGCCTTAAAAGGTGCTGCCTTAGTAGTCAAATTTGATACTCTTGGCGAACTAACTCGCTATATGGAGAATTTACTAGATAAACTTTATCAAAGCAATGTTGTAGTTAATAGAGAAATTATAAACCTACTATTTGTTTCTGCTGATGCTATAGAAGACTTGTTAGATTCTCGTGAAAAAAATAACCTAACAATTTTAGAAGAACTCTTAGCACAATATAGAAAGTGGCTTGGTAGCTTTACTGAACAGACATTTGCACAAACTTTATTAGCCAAACATCAAGAGCCTTTGACTATAGCGCAACTTGTTAAAGAACAAGAATCTTTAACTCAACCCCCAGTATTCTTTAATAATCAAATAGAGAAAAAAACGTTAATTGTAGAACGCCGTAAGACAGAAAAACGTGAAACTGCCTCTGGATTTGTTAGAATCCCTATTGAACGCTTGGATGAAGTGCTTAAACTAGTTGGAGAGCTAGTGATTAATCGCTCTTCCTTTGAGCAATATTTTGATAATTTAATTCATGAATCGGACGAATTAGGGTTTAGTATAAATAGGTTACGACGTGTTTCTACTAAACTAGAGTCTGATTATGATGTATTAGCTTTAGGTGGTAAGTTGTCACCAAATAGGTTTTCCCAGTCTAGCCAACCTTTTTTACTGCCTAGTAATTTTACTAGAGCTACGACTTCTTCAGCATATGAATTTGATGAATTGGAGTTTGATCGTTATACAGAATTTAATGTTTCACTAAAAGAATTAGTAGAAACTACCACAGATATGAATACTGTGAATGGAGAATTAAGAGACACAATAGGCGATTTTGATAGCTACTTAAACCGTTTAGGACGATTAACTAGAGAAGTACAAGATAAATTAATGCAACTGCGCTTGGTTCCTTTTGCTAGCCTAGCTTCGCGCTTGCATCGTACTGTCAGAACCACTGCTAGCCAGCAACAAAAACAAGTAGACCTAGTAATAGAAGGCGAACATATTGAATTAGACAAAACAATATTAGAAGAAATTGTAGATCCATTGTTTCATTTACTCCGCAATGCAGTAGATCACGGCATAGAGCCTCCTACACTGCGTCAAGCCCTAGGTAAAGCAGAAAAGGGTGAAATAAAACTGCAAGCTTATTATGAGGGGACACAAGTAATTATTAAAATTACTGATAATGGCTCAGGTATTAACACTAGTTTGGTACGCTCTATTGCAATTAGTCGAGGTTATATTTCAGAAGCTGAAGCTGCAAAAATGACAGATGAAGAACTTTTTTCTTTTATTTTTATGCCAGGGTTTTCTACTGCTAAGGAGGGTAGTGAAATTTCTGGGCGTGGCGTAGGTATGGATATTGTAAAGGCAAAAGTTCAAAAAATGAAGGGCACTATAACAGTGACTTCTACTGTTGGACAAGGAACGACTTTTACTATTCAATTGCCAATGACTCTAGCAATAACAAGAGTTTTAATTGTTAAAATTGGTAAAAGTAATTTTGCTATTCCCTTGGGCATAATAAATCAAATATTTCGTGTTGAACCATCAGATGTTCAAGTACTAGGTAATAAAAAAATTGTTAAAGTGCAAAATCAAATTTATCCATTAATTTGGCTTGCTGATTTATTAGACTTAAAACAATCAAGTGATGAGCTAACAAAATTCCCTGTATTAATAGTCAATTTAGGAGAAAGAAAAGTTGCATTAGTAGTGGATGAGTTATTAGAACAAAGGGAAGTAGTAATAAAGAATCTTGGCAATCACTTACGCCGATTACATGGGATTATGGGTGCTACTTTAATGGGGGATGGTAGCGTAATACTAATTCTTAATCTGCCAGAAATATTACAACAGCTTGCTAAAACTCAAAACAAACAAAAAGCTCCAGAAAAAGCTCCTGTTGAGACTTATCAATCATCCGCCAAAGTAATAGCAGATGCTAAAGATGTTAAAATTGCTAAAGATGTTAAAATTGTGGGAGAAAAAGCATCACCAGAGCTTTTTGAAATACGTCCTGTTATAGAGCAAACAGAAATTCCAGTAGAAATTCCTCAAACTGTTATTGAGACTAACCAAGTTATAGAACCTGCTCCAATAACTCCAATAGTTGCAATAGTTCCGCCAAGTAAAAAAGTGTCTCTAACAGTGCTTATTGTAGATGATTCTTTAAGTGTTCGTACAGTGATTTCTAACTTAATTAAAAAGTCTGGTTGGACTGCAATAACGGCTAAAGATGGTATGGATGCTCTACAGATGCTTCAACAAGCTACAGAGTTACCAGATATTCTTTTAGTTGACATTGAAATGCCGCGAATGGATGGTTATGAGCTAACATCTGCAATTAGAGCAGAGGAGAGTTATAAACATTTGCCAATTGTAATGCTTACTTCTCGTGCTGGAGGTAAACATCGCCAAAGGGCTATTGATACGGGGGTTAATGAATACTTAATAAAACCTTATCAAGATGAGATTCTACTAAATGCAGTACGTCGGTTAACTAACTTAGAATTATAAGTATAAAATAAGTATAAAAACGTAATATGATCCATGTACTTGTAATAGATGATTCTCGTTTTACTTGTCAATTAATGACCTCTTATTTGAAATCTTGTTCTGAAATAGAGGTGGTTGGCACAGCGTTAGATGGTGCTAATGGCATAAAGTTAGTTAAGAAATTACAACCAAATGTAATTACTTTAGATTTAGAAATGCCAGGTATTAGCGGATTAGAGGTATTAAAGCAAGTAATGTATGAGTGCCCTACACCAATAGTAGTGGTAAGTGGGGTAAGTTCTCAAGGAGCAAAGAAAACATTACAAGCTATTAGTTTAGGCGCAGTAGATTTTATCTTAAAATATTCTCCTGGTGTTGATATTAAGCCAGAAATCCTTTGCCAAGAAATAGTTGCAAAAGTTCGTCTTGCTTCGCAAATTAAAGTGATTAGAGCTTTAACTAGTAGTAGTCAAACAAGTTCTTTGAAAAACACAAGTAATAATCAAGAAGTAAAAGAACAGCTTAATAAGCTAATTCCAGAAGATGTTGTAGTAATTGGAGCGTCTACAGGGGGGCCTGTGGCAGTAAGAGAGCTACTTGCTACTTTACCAAAAGATTTTCCTTCAGCAATTATTGTTGTACAACATATGTTAAAAGGCTTTACAAAAGCCTTAGCTGAACAGCTTAATCGACGAGTTGCTATTAATGTTAAAGAAGCTGAAGACGGAGATAGACTAGCACCCTCTACTGCTTATATTGCTCCAGCAGACTATCATTTATTACTACACTCTGATTTACACTTAAGTCTAATACAAAGCCCAGCAGTAGGAGGTTTTCGCCCTTCAATAGATGTTACTATGCAATCAGTGTCACAAGTTTATGGGTATCGTACTAAAGGGGTGATATTAACAGGAATGGGATGTGATGGTGTTAATGGGCTGTTTTCGATTCGTGCTAAAGGAGGAAAGACTTTTGCACAAACCTTAGAAAGCTGTGTTATTGCCACTATGCCTAAACGTGCAAAAGAACAAGGGCTGGTTGATTTTATGGAATCGCCTGAAGGTATTGGCCAGTTGTTAATTCTAGAACAGGTTAAAATTAAATAATTTTACTTATGCTAAAACAAATTACTACTAACTCATTACAGCTAATTTGCTGTTTTATTGGTAAGCAAACCTACTGTCTAGACACTTTTTGGGTCAGATCTGTCCAAAAGGCTGATGAATTAATATTAAATAAAAATAATGAAAGCCCAATAGGATGGTTATCATACAAAGAACAAAATATTGCAATCTTTAGCTTAGCTACACAGCTAAAACAACCTCTAAGAGAAGAGGTTTTTAATAGTAAAATTATTTTGTTTAACTCTAAACCTATGTGGGGGATATTAGTAGATAGAGTTTCACGAGTCTTTAACATTAGTCGGGACAATCTGTTTTCTTTACCTAATATAATTGAGAATTCTTCTGTTTCAGCTTTTCAAGGGGTAGTCAAAATAAAAGGTGAAATGTTTTTATATCTTGCCCCACAATATTTACACCCACATTCACCAAGTAAGCAAGCCTTGGATAAACAAACAAAATTTAACTGGGAGGATTTGATTAAACAAGTAAATAGAATCCAGTATAAGGGACAAATATTGGTTTTTTCTATAGGCAACAATGAAATTAAAAATAAAAAAATATTATTAGGATTAAGTATAACCCAGGTATTGCAAGTCTTAAAATCTGCTACAATCGTTCCTATTCCTATGTCACCAGAATATATATTAGGGTTTATTAATTGGCAAAATCTTCCTATCCCAGTCGTCGATTTAAATCTATATTTAGGTCTAAAGAGTAGTTTTAATAATACAGACACTCGACTATTAATTGCTCGTGCAGCAACAGCCCAAGGAGTTGTTGCAATTGTTATTGATCCTTTAGTTAAAACACTAAGTCTTCCTATAGAAAACAAACCTATAGAATTACCTTTTTTAACAGACAAAGCTTTTTCTATCAAATCTTTTGAGTTAAGGGATGAGATATTGGTAATTTCAGATATTGATGGCATAATAGAGATAACTACTTCTTTATCAAATAATTAGATGCTTAATAGGTATATTAACTTGAGGACTTGAGGACTTGAAGACTTCAGGATAGGTGTTTAATGAAGAAAGTTTTAATTGTAGACGACGAAGCATTTATTATAAAGCTACTAACTCGCGTTCTAGCCAATTACGTAAAAGATCTTGGTTTATTTACTGCTGAAGATGGAGAAGAAGCAGTTTCTATACTTAGTAATGAAAATATTGATTTAGTAATTACTGACTTACAAATG
>JAHFUF010000174.1:6478-8766 GCA_023265235.1 Blastocatellia bacterium | reverse complement strand
ATGTTGGAAAAGCTTTTGATTGGTATGGTCGTAAACTAGTGCCTCTTTATCACCCTAGCCCACATGTAGTTAATGGTCGGCGACGTGCTAAAGAGCAGCTTAGTGATTATGAATTAATTGCAAAAACACTAGTAACATTAAATATTACAAAACTTACAGAGGTTTTATGAGTCTCAATCTGTTAGCTAAGCGTCAACATCCCCAACTGCCAGCAGAAACCAAACTACGTCTGATGATGGAACTGGCACGTAAAATTAGTTCTTGTCTAGATTTAGATGATGTTCTCGCTTTAATTATTGATATGGTACGCTCTTTTATTGACTATGATGCAGCAGGTATTTACATCATTGAACGCAAAGGAAAACACAAACGTGTTGTAGCACAAACCTCACGAGGATATGACCAAGACCGTAGTAGTGATTGTATGTGTATGAAAGTAGGTGATGGAATTGTTGGCTGGGTAATAAAAACTAGTAGTGGTGCGATAGTACCAGATGTAAGCGTAGATTCCCGCTATATTTCTGGACGTACTGGTACAAAGTCTGAAATGGTAGCTCCAATTCGTGCTAATGGCAAAGTGATAGGAGCTTTTAACCTAGAATCTGATCGTCTTAAAGCTTATTCAAAATATGACCTAGAAATGCTTATGTTTTTTGCTAATGAAGCAGCTATTTCTATTGAGAAAGCTAGACTTTATGAAGCTTTAATGGAAAAACAACGCCTAGAAGCAGAACTAGCCGTTGCTCGCCGTGTCCAACAAACTTTACTTCCTACATCAGATCCTGTGTTTGGGCATTTTGAAATTTCTGGCCTAAATATCCCTACATCAGAAGTAGGCGGTGATTATTTTGACTATATTAGTGTTAGTGAAAATCGCTTAGGTGTAGTAGTTGCAGATGTTTCTGGTAAAGGTGTCCCTGCTGCTTTGATTATGGCTACTTTTCGCGCTAGCCTTCGTGGTCAAGTTTGCAGCGAGTGTCCACTCTCAAGCACGTTTTATCAGATGAATGAATTGTTAAGGCAAAATAATTTCCTGGATCAATTTGTTACAGCCTGCTATTTAGACCTAGACAAGACTAGCTATAAGTTTTCTTACTTAAATGCAGGCCATAATCGTCCAATAATTTTACACGATGATGATAGTTATGAAACCTTATCAGAGGCTAGTTTAATACTAGGTTTATTTCCTAGGCAGCCTTATGAGCATTTTATCCATTATACAAAACCTGGTGATATTATTTTGCTTTATACTGATGGAATAACCGAAGCAACGCCACCTCATTTATTAGAAGAAGAGTTTGGAATAGAAAGATTAGTCGAAGCAAGTCAAAAACATAAACACTTGCCTTCTTCAGAAATAGCAAAAGCTATTTTCAAAGCAGTAAGGGATTTTTCTGGTAATACTAATCAAAATGATGACTGTACAGTTATAGTAATCAAAGTAACTTAAATAGTAGATAAGAGCTTGTATTTTTTGCCTAGCATTTAGCTGTAAACTTGGTCAGTTTTTGACTTTTGTTAGGCAAAAATGTAAGATAAGTCTTCCCATACAAAGAAAATAGCTGTTGCTAAGGAGACTACCAAGGTGGAAACTTTAGGTCAGGATTTTAAACATAGACGTGAGGAACGTAAATTAAGTCTGCGAGATGTCGCAGAAGCCACTAGGGTTGGAGTACGTTTCTTAAGTGCTATTGAAGCCGATGATTTTACTGCATTACCAGGCGGAATTTACACTCGTTCTTTTGTCCGTGCTTACGCAAAATTCCTAGATATGGATGAAGAAGATGTTTTAGCTCGTTATCGTAAACAAGTGTCTACAGAAGAACCTGTTGAACCAATGATGAGCTATAAGGAATACTCTAGCGAGTCTAGCTCCACATCTCTTTATATTGGATTAATAGTCTTGTTAAGTTTAATTCTTGGTGGTGCTTATGGACTACTTCTTTATCTAGACAAAAAAAATCCTAACAATATTGCTACTGCTATTTCACCTACTCCAATAGCTTCACCTATTAATGAACCAACTCCTTTGCCAAACACAACCCAAACACCTGCTCTTTCTACTCCTATGGCAACCCCTATAGCAACTCCTATTTTTGAAAAAGTGGTATTAACATTAAAAACCAAGCAAGACGCTTGGGTTAGTATAAACACTGATGAGGTTGAAAAACCATTAATTATCATTATTCCAGCTAATTCATCTCGTGATTTTAAGGCAGAGAATAAACTAAAAGTGACTATCGGTAACTTACCTGCGGTACAAGTAGAAATTAATGGTCAAGCAGCTA
>JAHFUF010000174.1:0-6468 GCA_023265235.1 Blastocatellia bacterium | reverse complement strand
AAAGCAGAAATTACTAAAGAAAACTATAGAGAATATATTGCTGCTGCTACTAATGCTTCTTTGGCAACACCTAAACCTAAAATTATAGGGGCTAAACCTGCAACAGGAATAACAAAACCTGTTACAAATAACACAGAAAGTCTTCCTGGTACAACACCTAAGCCTAAGAAAACTCCACTAGCAGATGTAGTTACCCCAACTAGAAAAGCTATTACAGAAGGAACAAATGCCACAGCAACGCCTAAACCTAAAGTTCTTAACCCTAATAGTGGCACTATAAAAACTGGTGCCAATCCAACAACAACACCTAAATTAATAAAAACCCCTGGCACAGGAACAATCATCAACAACCCTAAAGCTGGAGCAGACCAAACACCACCACCTAAGCCTAAAACCAGTCCTACTCCTAAACCAGCTAACACCACAGAGGCTAAACCAAACTAGTTTTTTTATTATAAAAGTTTTTAGAAAGGATTTTTCTTGTGACAATCGAAGCCTCTGCCCCAACTAGAATTGATCTTGCTGGTGGAACAGTTGATATTTGGCCACTTTATTTGTTTCACCCAGGTGCGCAAACTCTTAATGTAGCTATAAACCTTACTGCTAATTGCAAGATAATCCCTAGAAGTGACAACATTGTTTCTATAGAATCTAAAGATACCAATACTTTTGTAGAGACTTCTTTGGATAAGCTAAAAGAAACTCGTGAGCTAGAATTACTTGTACGAATAATAGATTTTTTCCAACCTAAAACAGGCTTAACATTGATTACTGAATGTAATGCTCCAGCAGGCTCTGGACTAGGAGGTTCATCAACTCTAGATATTGCTGTTTGTGGAGCATTAAATCATTTTACTAAACGCAATTACTCTAAAGGCGAAATACTTACTATTGCCAAAAACCTAGAAACTCAAGTAATCCGTGTCCCTGCTGGAGATCAAGACTACTACCCTGCAATGTATGGTGGAGTTAACGTAATGCATTTGATGGTAGAAGGGGTAAAACGAGAAGCACTTGAAATAAACCTACAAGAACTTGAAAACCATTTAGTGCTTTGCTATACAGGTAAACCTCACTTTAGCGGCACAAACAATTGGGAAATAACTAAAAATCATATTGATGGCGACAAAAGTATTTTTGCACTTTTTGATCGCATTTGTGATATTACCTCTGAAATGCGTTTAGCTTTAATTGCTGGCAATATTACTAAAGTAGCTAGCCTTTTAGATCAAGAATGGCAAACACGTAAAGAGTTAGCTCCAGGGGTTTCTACTCCTAAGATAGAAGAATTAATGTTAATAGCGCGTCAAGCAGGCAGTCTAGCAGCAAAGGTTTGTGGTGCTGGTGGTGGTGGTTGCGTAACCTTCCTAGTTCCCCCAGATAAAAAGTTAGCTATTAGTAAAGCTATTAGCCAAGCTGGAGGGCAAGTTCTTGATTGTCACCTAGTTAGCCAAGGACTAGAGGTAAAAGAAGTCTAGTAAAAACATAAAATCCCATAAAATTTCCTGGGTTAAAACCTTGACAACACTGGGTATATCTCGTTATATTTCTCGCTTGTCTCAATATAATAACATTTACCCTTATTAAGCCTAAGCAGCCAATTGCCTGCTAAACAGAGAGACAAAAGCTATTTTCAATCATTTCATTTATCATTTCATTTTGTTAAGAAAGTTAAAAAGGAGTTCTGTTTTCTAATGCCAAATCATAAGTCTGCTGAAAAACGTGATCGCCAAAATAAACGTCGTGCCGCAATCAATCGTAGTAACCGTAGCCAAATGCGTACTGAATTAAAGAAATTACGTATTGCTATTAGTGGTGGTAAAAAAGAAGATGCTTCCCAATTATTACCTAGCATAATCTCTGTTATTGATAAAGCCGTCAAAAAAGGTATTATTCACGACAACACTGGCTCACGCTATAAATCACGCTTGACCATTAGAGTTAATTCAATGAAAGCAAAAGCTGCCTAAAAATTTTACCTAATGCTTATGGCCCAGTATTCTAGCACTGGGCTATAAAACTCAAGTTATTTCTTTAGTAGCAACACATTTTCAGGATAAGTTTTTTTACACCACTCAAATTTGTCTAACACTTTGTTAGGTATATTGTCTATGTTGCTAACTGGTTCAAAACCCATTGAATTGTACAAAACAAACAAGCCTTCAAAAGGAATGCAATAGACTGTAACTTGAACCTGCGACAGTTGATCTAATAAAAACTTTATGATTTTTTTTGATAACCCTAGGTTTCTATAGCCTGTCAATACAAGCATTCCGCCTAACTCCCAAACATTGTCATTAATTTTAACTAGCCTACCTAAACCAGCTTTTTCACTGTTTACTTCTGCAATAACGATTATTTCATTATGAAAAGCTGAAGCAAGAAAGTTAACCCCTTCATAAGAGGAGTTTACCCAAGCTAAATCATTTTCTGTTGCTAATCTGATGGTTATTTCCATTAAAATTATGTTCCCAGTTCCTAGTTCCCAGCCCTAAAGGACTGGGCTACTACCAAATGTCCCTAATGGGACATCAAGGTTTTATTAATCGCGTTAGAATCAATGGACTAGGATAGTAAATTCCATGTATATTTTAATTCATTACCTCACAAAGCAAATATTCAAGTTGTAATGAGGGTTTACCCAAAGAATTTTTCATTGCATTATCAACTTCTGCCATTTTTCCTACTGCAAAAGCAATTTTGTCTCTGTCCCAACGTCGAACTTTGGTTAAAAAATCTGTAATACGAAAAGGTGGAATACCTGCTTCCTTAGCTATTTCATCAGCAGGTACTTTTTGCTGCATTAACTCCTTAGCAATCAACATTTGGCGAAATGTCCTAGCCACAATAGCTAGTAGCATAATAGGTTCAGCACGATCTGAGAGTTGTCTGGCTAAAAGCCGCATTAATGTTTTTGTTTCTCTAGCAATAATAGCGTCGCCTAATTCAAAATTGCTATGTTCTCTAGCTCGTGCTACTAGTGCCTCAACATCTTGAGGAGGGATTAATCCTGGTCGCCCTAAGTTGGACATTAGTTTTTCTAGTTCATTACCTAAGGTAAATAGATCTGTACCAGCCAAACCAACCAATAATCCAGCAGTCGCGCCTGCCATTTGATATTTATGTCTATGCAAATAATTAGATATCCAATCAACCGCTTCACGATCTTTTAATGGATTAAGATCTACTACTACACAACCTTTTAATAAAGCGGTGGAAAAGCTGCGTCGTTTATCTAGATCCTCTGCTTGAAAAACCAAAGTGGTAGTAGGTTGTGGATTTTTTAAGTAGTCTTTTAATAGAACCAATTCATCTTCAGAGGCTTTTTCAAATTCACGAGCAATCACCACTCGACGATCGCCAAACATTGGATATTCTACGGCTGTAGCAATCACACTAGCAAGCCCTTGACTAGCAACAGAGTATTCCATCCAATTAAACATCCAAGAGCTTTCATCTAAAGCCGCTTTTCTCAACTGCCTTATAGCCTCTTGGTGCAGGTAGCGTTCTGTCCCACGAAAGAGATAATTTGGTGCTATTTTCTTAGCCTTAAACTGTTCTAAAAGCTCATCTAGAGTCAAACTCGTTCACCTCATTTGCAAAATCTAAATATCTATTCAATCATCAACATTAATACTGTATTCCTAGCTCGGCCTTGAGGGTCTTTTCCTACAAAAGTAAGCTGTTGTTTTCCTATTGGAGCTTTCTTTTTTATTTTCAAGGAAAACAATACTTGGTTTTCAGAGGTTGAAACAGACGGTGGATTAGATTTTATCTTTAATGTTTGTAGCATATTAGCATCAGGTTCAACAGTAACCATATCATTAAATCCACCTGAGCGAATTATTCTAGCCATAACTTGAACCGACTTACCTCGTTTGGCTGTTACAACAGTAGAGCCAAAGTCCAAGACAAAATCTCTACTGTTAGGTAATACTATGGTAAAACTAGCATCACTAAGATCACTAGAGCTATTACCTGCGCTATCTCTCGCAGTAATACGAATAAGTGCTTGGTCAGTAAGTAAGGCTGGAACTGTCCATAAAAACTCTTGTGTTATCCCATCAAGCCCTGCTGCAACTGTAACAGGAAAAGTCACTCCCCCATCTGTTGAGAGCGAGATTTCATGGCCAACGACACTAGTATCATCACTAGAATTCCATTTAATTGTAACTTGACTATTGGATTGTAACTGTTCTCTACCATTAGGAGACCCTACTTTAATAACTGGTGCTGTGGTATCAACTGTGCTATTAATTTGTAGTTCATATATGCCTCGACCATGAGTTGCAGCACGTAAAAGCCCTAACTTGGTATTAATTGCCATATCAAAAACACTAACCACAGGCATACCAGGAATTAATTGCCAATTTGTGCCACCATTTAAGGTTTGAAAAACCCCAATGTCTGTTCCTAGAAACAAGTTTTGGGGATTTTTAGGATTGATTACTAGAGCCATAGCAGGAACATCTGGCAAATTGCCACTAATATCTTGCCAGTTTCTACCACCAGAAGTGCTCTTAAAAATATGTCCAGATTGAAACCCTCCCAGTGAAACATAAACTGTAGTAGGAGAAGTAGGATCAACTACAATATCTGAAATATATCTAGTAGGTAGGTTATCACTAACGTTTTGGAACTGGCTACCATCTTGACTAGCAAACACTGCTCCATCAGATGAACCTGTATAAATAGAATTTGCACGAGTAGGAGAAACAGCAATAGCAGAAATTGCTGCTCCTGAAAGACCTTTAGTCATAGTTGGTGAGATTGGTTGCCAAGATCTAGCTTGATCATTTGAGCGATAAAGTCTAGCAGTCCCATAATAAAGAGTATTTTGATTATTAGGATCTAAAATAAAAGGAGCATAAAAAAGTACTGCATCACTACGGCTAATTCCTTGGCTAGCATCTACCCAACTACCAAGCCTTCCTCCTGTTTCTGAACGCCTTAGACTCACTCTAAAAAAAGTATGATACATTACATTAGGATTCTCTTGGTCAATTGCTACAAACCCTCCATCACCATCATCAGCATGTTCCCAAACATCATTGCCTAAGAACATATTTGTTCCATTATCCTGAGTCCCACCAATTGTAATCTTTGGGTTAGTAGGATGTATGGAAATACTCTCAAACTGTGTAAGGTTAAGCTTACCATTAACATTATTCCAGGCTCTACCCCCGTCTAAAGAAGCCCAAACACCTCCATCGTTACCAACATAAACCTGTTTATTTTGTGCTGATGCATTTACTGCAATTGCATGAAAATCTGGATGCATACTAGAAGCAGGAGCTAAATCATTCCAGCTTTGACCCCCGTTTTGACTACGATAAAAACTAACCCCTCCATAATACACTATGTTTTCATCTGTAGGATCAACCACAATAACATTGTCATAAAAACACTGACAGACATTACCAAACCCGCTTCTAGGTGGAGATGCAATACTTGACCAAGTTTGACCTTTATTAGTGGACTTAAACATTCCTAACAAATCTCCACTAGTAGAACCTCCAACAGAGGCATAAATGGTACTAGGATTAGAAGGAGCAACCCCAATATCTACGCGTGATACACCTTGTCTAGGAAGCCCTCCTTCAAGGTTTGTCCAAGTTTGACCAGCATCAGTGGTTTTGAAAACACCACTACCCCCACTATTAAAAAAGGTCGCATATAAAGTCTTTGAATCACTAGGATCAATTTCTATATCTGTTGCACGGAAAGGAATAGGCTCACCAATTTTAAGTATATTTATCCAAGAAACTCCTGAATCAGTAGATTTATAAACCCCTGGTGCTCCTGCTAAGGGATTACGAGCAAAACCTGCTCCAACTCCTGTAGCAATAGAGGCATAAAGTATATTTGGGCTGCTACGATCAATTACTAGGTTACTAAATGAAAGCCCTAAAAATGTCTCTTTAGCTAAATTAGCCCAAGTTTGTCCTCTATCAGTAGATTTAAGTATCCCCATCCCAAAAAATGAGTCTCCAGATAAATTCCCTTCACCAGTCCCTACATAAATGGTTTTAGAATCACTAGGATCAAGCACCACTGCCCCTACTGCTTGTGTTGGTGCATTATCAGTCAGAGGTTGCCAGTTTACCCCTGCATCAGTAGTACGCCAAACACCCCCTTGAGCAGCACCTAAGTAAACCGTAGTAGGTTGTTTAGGATCAATAGCTAAAGAAGTTACTCGACCAGTAACGCGGCTACGTTGGCCAAAGGTTTGTCCATTATTTATTGGTGCAGGGCCAATTGCAGTAAAACCTGTAGCCGCTTTAGCTTCTATTTTAGGTCTGTTTTTCCTGATATGTTCTAAAGCTTTAGCTCGCCAATCTAGAGGAAAGATACCAAATGGAAAAGCTCTAGGCTTAAAAAAGTATTCAGCACGTAGTTTTGGTGAATCCTCAAGCTCAGACTCTCTTTCAGAGGTTTTGTTTTGCTTATGAGTGGAAGTGTTTTTAG
>JAHFUF010000796.1 GCA_023265235.1 Blastocatellia bacterium | reverse complement strand
TGTAGCTATAGCGGGAGGTGTGTTTACAGCTTGGGCAATATTCAACCATTCTAATATCAAAGTAAACTTACGTTTTCTTGAAATGATATTTATTACTCCAAAACTTCATCGTCTACATCACCAATACAAAACATCTCAAAAAAATTTAGGTACTATCTTTACATTCTGGGATAGGTTACGAGGAAGTTTTTGCCAAAAAGATATAGATAGAGAAGATCTTTTAGGTAACGGTGAGACTAACTATCCTCAAGGATGGATAAACCAATTTATAGAACCTCTAAAGCAACAGCTTAAAATTAATAACCCTGTTCCTAAACTTCAAGAATAGAGCTTATCTGTAATAGTTAAGCTATAGACAAATCACAATAAAATAAATACTGAGGAAAATATGAAAAGATTAAAACTTTTGTTAGGTATATTTATGACTTTACTTTTTGTTATAGCTTGTAGTCAGGCAAGTCAATCATCATTAAGTAATAGTGGTCTAGAACTAGTAAATGAGCCTTCTGCACCATTGCAAGAAGCAGGAAAAGCTTCTACATACAACTTTGACAATGATAAAACTGGTCAATTGCCAGCAAAGTTTCATACAGGGCTTACTGGTGGCGGTCGGAAAGTAGAATGGATTGTAAAAGAAGACCCAACTGCGCCATCAAAACCAAATGTTATGGCACAAGTTTCAAATGATAAAACTGATTATCGATTTCCACTTTTTATATCTGATGAAGGCTCGTATAAAGACCTAGAACTAAGTGTTAAGTTTAAGGCCATATCTGGCGAAGTAGATCAAGCCGCAGGGCTTATATTTCGCTTGAAAGATGCTGAAAACTACTACATTGTGAGAGCCAATGCCCTTGAAGGGAACTATCGTCTTTATCACGTTATCAAAGGGGAACGTAAACAGTTTGGGGCCGCAAACTTCAAGGTTCCATCTGGTGAATGGCATGAACTTAAGGTTGAATGTGTTGGCGATAAGATAACTTGTTACTTTGATGGAGAGAAAAAGATTGAAGCAACAGACTCTACTTTCAAAGATGCAGGCAAAATAGGTCTATGGACAAAGGCTGATTCAGTAACTTACTTTGATGATTTAACTGTTACTGCCAAATAGTGAGGAAAAGTAATGTCTAAAGAAAATGTAGCACAATTGATAAGCAAATTCTGTTTGTTTGTAATTCTAATAACCCTATTTGCTTGCAATAGCCAACAACAAAACACAACTAGCCCTCAAACAAATACCAATGAAGTAACTATTTATGTATCAACAGATAGAGTCTTTTCTGAACCAATACTTAAAGCTTATGAGCAAAAGACCAGTGTAAAAGTTAATGCTGTTTATGACACAGAGGAGACAAAAAGCACAGGTCTTGCCAATAAGCTTTTGGCAGAAAAAAACAACCCTCAAGCAGATGTTTTCTGGTCTAATGAACCTGTTAGAACATTAGTATTAAAAAAACGTGGTGTGCTTGCATCCTATAAATCTGCTAGTGCTGAAGGTATTGCTGATACTTTCAAAGACGCAGAAGGCTATTGGACGGGCTTTTCCTCAAGAATACGTGTAATTGCTTACAATACTAATCTAGTAAAGGCAGACGATGCGCCTAAATCAGTACTGGATTTAGCTGATCCTAAATGGAAAGGCCAAGTTGCTATTGCTGACCCGCGTTTTGGCTCAACATCCTTTCATGTTGCCGCGCTCTATGCAGAGCTAGGTGATGAAAAAGCTGATGATTTCTTTCGTAAGCTAAAAGCTAATGATGTAAAAATAGTAGATAGTAATTCAGTAGTTCGTGACATGGTGGCTCGTGGTGAAGTCAAAGTTGGGCTTACTGATACCGACGATGTAAATGTTGCTATAGAAGATAAAAAGCCAATAGCTATGATATTACCAGACCGTGATGGAATAGGCGTTCCAGTAATGCCCAATATGCTTTCTCTAATTGCTGGCTCTCCTCATCAAGAAGCAGGTAAAAAGCTACTAGATTATCTACTTTCGCCAGAAGTTGAAAAGCTGTTGGCTCAGTCTGAAGCTGTACAAATCCCTCTACATCAAGGTATTGAAGCACCAAAGAACATTCCGCCTATCAATTCTTTTAAGCCTATGACTTTAGATTATGGAAAAGCGGCTGATCGTGTAGAAGATGTAACAAAACGCCTGCAACCAATACTTGGACTTTAGAGTGAAATTAGGATGAAATTAGGGTAAAATATGGCTTGGTTATCAACTCGAAACATCCTAATAGGCAGCGTTGCTATATTATTTATTGCACTGTGTGTAATACCCACTATCTATATGTTTGCCTTCTCATTCACCAATGTAGAAGGAGAGTTGAGCCTAGCCAATTATAGTAGGTTGTTTACTGAGCCTCGACAACATAGATTATTATTTACTAGTATAGTGTTAGGCATAGGCACTTCACTCGTAGCAAATATAATAGGTTCACCATTAGGCTTATTATTTGCGCGAGCAGACTTACCAGCAAAAAGACTATTACGCATTGCTTTTATAATTCCGCTTGTTATCCCACCCTATATCTTTGGCCTAGCTTGGATTTATATTACTAGCTCAACAGGCTTACTAGTAAGAGTACTAGGGCAAGACTTGTTTTCAAGCTGGACATATAGCGTTATTGGGGCAATTATTGTTTTAGGAACAAGTTTCTATCCATTGTCAATGTTGGCTACAGAAGCAGCAGCAAGGCGTGTTAATAGCCAATTTGAGGAAGCTGCACTACTTGT
>JAHFUF010000795.1 GCA_023265235.1 Blastocatellia bacterium | reverse complement strand
TCTTTAACTGCTGGCATTGAATCTATTACTGGTTTATCCATATCATCCGTTAAAATAAAAATAATATTTGGAGGCGTTGAAGCAGCTTGCCCACCTTCTAATCGTGCTACTTCAGACGGATATTTAAAGTTAACAACCAGAATAGTAATAAGAATAAACAAGATAAGCGTTTTGTGCATAGTATTTCCTTCAGTTATATTTATAATCAACTATCACTAGAGAAATTATTTTTATTCCATCAAAACAGACCAATGCCATTTAGACAGATGTCCATTTTTGGTAGATTAAGTTGTTTGGGATTAGGTTAATAAGTCAGTAGCTATAACATAAACACACGTCTGCCTTTCTAGAAACAGGCAGCAAGCAGCCTAGGTCTCCAGCAAATGGAGATATTTTCCATATTTTCCAGCCCCAGCAAGGTCGCCATTAGTCACCACGTTAAAGTAGGTGTTTTCTGACGATTTTTTATAATTAAAATAATTTTCTTATAAACTGACGCGCAAGATTTAACCAAAGGCTATCGTAAACCCCGGTAAAACCTTAAAAATAAACCTGACAAAATCCAAACTAAAAGACTTAAAACAGTCCCTTATGCTAATAGGGATTGTTATTTTTTCTTGTCCCTGATTAAAATGCTTTAAGCTCAAAATTTTCCTCATCCTACGTTAAAACACAAAAAATATGTGGTATCCACCTAATGGTATTCGTTACAAGCTAACAGAAACTCACTGGCCAACAGTTGAACAAGCCAATAACTCGTTACTTTTTCAACCAATTAAAATTGGTAAACTCAGCTTAAACAGCCGAACTTGGGTACCTGCTATGGTACCTTGGCGAGCAACTGAAGACGGCTTTGTTACAGAAGATAACCTAGATTGGTATGGTCGTTTTGCTGCTGGTCGCCCTGGTGCAATTGTAGTAGAAGCAACTGGTGTACGTGATATGCCTAGTGGCCCACTCCTAAGAATTGGACATGATAGGTTTATTCCTGGGCTAAGAAAACTAGTAGAAAGAGTAAGAAAAGAAAGCAATGGCGAGACTAGATTTTTTATTCAAATTATTGATTTTCTCTCAGTTAAACGCCGTCCTGAACCAGATAAATATTTTTCTCGCTTTTTAACCATCACTAATCACCATAGAGAAAAACTGGCACAAGTATTAAATTCAGAGGATTGGCTAATAGCTGATGAAAGTAAGATACGTAATTTTCTTGGTACTAGTGAGGATTCTCTACAAGATCAAATAATGACAGAACGAGAGTTAGAATCTCTACGACAAGGTTATAGAGAAAGGGTCACAGACCAACACCTACCACATATCAAAAACCTACCTGAAGTTTTGCCAAATATTTTTGCAGCGGCAGCAGTTCGCGCTCGTGAAGCTGGTTTTGATGGAGTAGAACTCCATTATGCTCATGCTTACACTATGGCCTCTTTTTTAAGTGCCCGTAATACACGTAGTGATGGCTATGGAGGAGCAAGAGAGAACCGAGTTAAATTGCCATTAGAGGTCTATCAAGCAGCCCGTAAAAGTGTTGGACGTGATTATGTTGTAGGTCTGCGGTTTTTAGGCGATGAAGTAATAGAAGGCGGTAACCGAATAGATGATGCGGTTTACTTTGGGGTAGAGTTTGCCCGTGCTGGGTTTGATTTTCTTTCTATATCTAAAGGTGGCAAGTTTGAAGATGCCAAACAACCTAAAATAGGAGCAGCCGTTTATCCTTACACAGGCCCTAGTGGTTATGAATGTATGCCAACAATGAATTCTGATGAAATTGGCCCTTTTGGGCGTAATATTAATTTAGCTACCAAAATCAAACAGGCTGTTAACCAATCTGGATTTTATCCGCCAGTAATTGCGGCTGGAGGCATTTCAACATTTGAGTTAGCAGAAAAAACCCTTCAAGCAGGTGAAGCAGACATTATCGCCTCTGCTCGTCAATCACTAGCCGATCCAGACTGGTTCTTAAAAATGAAACTGGGGCGTGGAGAAGAAATTCGACGTTGTAACTATACAAACTATTGTGAAGCACTAGATCAACTACACAAAGAAGTTACCTGTAAACTGTGGGATAAAAACAAAGAGCCTAGTATAAAGCTAAGTAGCGATGGACGACGGAAAATGCTCCCTCCTGACTGGGAAAATAAGGAAAATAGCTAGTCCTCATCTGGGTCTTGATAGTCTTGATTAGCTTCGTTAGGTCTAAAACCAAAATATCTTAACCATTCGTTTAGCTCACCTTTAACAGCAGGTTTTTCTTCTTTCTTTTTAGCCTTTTGTTTTGCTTTTTCTTCTGCTAGAAGGTCTAAAAACTCTGCTGAGTGCATATGTTTAGCACTACAAACTTTTGTATAACTGGCAAGCGAACGATCAGAGGTAACAATCACAATTTCTCTTGGGTTAGTAGCTTTTTCAACCATTTTTCTAATTTTTTGATCTGCCTCTTGTCCTTTTGAGCTATAGGAGATTTTCACTCCATGATAAGCGGAGCCTTCTGGGTAATGGAGTTCTGGCGCACCATCAAAAACAACTTGTACTCGTGCCTTTTTTGCTTCAACAAAATCAGCCAACATTTCTAAAAGCTCTCTTCGGCTACGTTTACGCCCCATTAAATTGTTACCATCAATAATATAGCTTGGCAACTTTCTCTCTCTCCTACTCTCAAGTTCCTAATCAAAAAGCTAAAATGTTGGAAGGTCTTTTCCAACTATTTCACCTTTGTTATTAATCCATTCTTCACTTTCTTGAT
>JAHFUF010000794.1 GCA_023265235.1 Blastocatellia bacterium | reverse complement strand
AATAATATTAATGTCTTCACATAGCAAGTAGGGGCGAGGAGCAAGATTAAAATGAGGGTTAACCATTGAGAGTAAGCGAAACTCTCTTGGCATATCATGGGCAGTTGGTGCTACTGGGCCAAAAGGAGGACGGCGCAAAACAAATTCATGTTCACCGATTTTTACTAAGTAGGTTAAATTAGAATGGCCTCCAGGAAATTGTTCTAGTTTAATTTGGGGAAAATCTAGTTTTTCTGGAAAATCAACTAAATTTTTTTCTAAATATTCAGTTAGTGAAACAATATTAAGTTCTTCGCCTGGTCTAATAGGTTTAGTGTCTTTAATTAAGTTTTTTGTCATATACGCCCTAGCCCAGCCCAGCCCTAAAGGACTGGGCTACTGTCAAATGCCCTTACGGGGCATTAAGATTTTGGATTTATTTCTTTTTAGCCCCAGAGGGGCTATTGATATATTGATATATAGACCAGTCCTTTAGGGCTGGGCTATTAACTCCTCCTGAAACTCTGCAAGAATGCGACGAGCAACTACCATGCGGTGAACCTCGTCTACGCCATCGTAAATGCGAGCGGCTCTAGCACCTCTGTAAAAAGATTCTAGTGGGGTGTCTTGGGAAAACCCAAGCGCGCCATGTACTTGAATAGCACGATCTACCACATCATGAAGGACTTTCGCGCCATAGAACTTAATTAACGAAACCTCTATGCGTGCTTCATCGCCTTGATCCATTTTCCAAGCAGCATTTAAGGTCATTAGTCTAAATGCATTAAGCTCTGCTGCTGAATCAGCAATCCAGTTTTGAATGGTTTGTTTATTTGCCAAGGGTTCACCAAATGAAACACGTTTTAAGGCATATTTACACATCATTTCAAAACTACGTTGGGCAATACCTAACCAGCGCATACAATGTTGAATTCGACCAGGCCCAAGGCGAAGTTGAGCAAGCTGGAAACCTTGACCTTGTTCACCTAAAAGGTTTGTTACAGGAACACGGCAATTTTCAAAGCGAAGCTCGCAATGCCCTCCTAGCCCGCCTGAACCCATTACAGGGACATCTCGAATGATGTTAAACCCTGGATTGTCAGTAGGTACAATAATCATACTTGCACGTTTATGGCTTTTAGCTTCAGGGTCTGTTACAGCCATTGCAATTGAGAAACTAGACCCTATAGCACCCGTAATAAACCACTTATGGCCATTTATTACCCAATCATTGCCATCACGAATTGCTGAAGTCTGAAGTCCAGTAGGGTCTGAGCCTGCTACCTCAGGTTCAGTCATTGCAAAACAAGAACGAATATCACTAGCAACAAGCGGCTTTAAGTATTTTTCTTTTTGTTCTGAGTTTCCTGCAATATGAAGTAGTTCTGCATTTCCTGCATCAGGAGCGGCACAACCAAAAATCCTTGGGCCAATAGGAGAGCGTCCAATAATTTCATTCATCAGAGCTAGGTTAACAACACCAATGCCCATACCGCCTTCAGCCTTAGGCATATGTGCTGCCCATAAACCTAGAGCTTTGACTTTAGCTTGTAAATCTTTTTCTAGCTCTTCTGGTAATCCTTTGTGCTCATCAGCATGTTTTTCATTTGGATAAACATATTCATTCATAAAGTCACTAAGCTTTTTACGTAGTTCTTCTATTTCTTTTGGAATGCTAAAGTCAAACATTGGATTATTTGCTCCTTAAAAGTAAAAATTTTAACAACCAGGAATTACACAAGCTCCAGACTTTGCCATTGCTGCACTGCGTAGCTCATCGGCTAGCTCTATGGTTCGTATTGTGGCAAGGCTAGCTTTTTCTTGAAGTTCAGACGTAACAGCATATTTACGTAACATTGATAGACCAAAGTTATGGTGCCAATCCTCATCAGGCTGTATTTGATTACGGTACAAGTCAGCACTAAGCTGATCGCCCATAGCTTCTAATACTGCTATTAATTGAGCATTACGCTTTATTGCAATTGCTTCACGAGCAAATGGGCCTGCTGCTACACGCTCAATAGAGCTTTCTAGAGTAATTAGCCATTGGTAAAGTGGGCTATAACCCATTGCTAAAGGTGAAAACCCATCCAAATTTTCTCCTAATTCTATCAAGCGTTTTTCAATTAAACGATAGTGTTTGGCTTCATCACCACATTGACGCGCTAGTCCAAGTTTAATGTCAATTTCACTAGTTGAAGTCATCCAAAGGGCTGCTAATTGACTTGCTTCCATTTCATTTTTTAGTGCCATTTTTAATAGCTCTACTACACCAACTTTAGGTGAAATTCCTGTTTCTAATACAGGAATTTCTTCTAGTTTGCGAAGTGCTTGCGCGACTTCTTGATAAAGCCCTTCTATAAATCCCATAAATTTTCCTAATCACAAGTTTAAGTGTTTGTTTGGCAAGGTAGCATTAGCTCTAATATAGCGTCAAGCAAGCTTGGGTAAGTAAGATTATTTACTTCTATTAAAAATCATTTTTCTTTTTGAATAACTTGTCTGATGTTTTATATTTTTCATCCATTTACAAAAAATATTTCCTTATTTCTGATAATGTCTAATGTTTATTTACCAATCCAGCGCGAGAAAGCCCCCACTTCAATTTTGCTTTAGCAAAATAAGTGGAGGGATGAATCGCGTGTTAAAGGAAAAAATAGTTGAAAAACAACAAAAATATAGATAAAATGTGTGAGTTCGATCAGCTAATAAAAGCATATTAATCTGAAAGGCTGAAATGCCCGGAGGTCGAACCCATAAGTTAAAATTCT
>JAHFUF010000793.1 GCA_023265235.1 Blastocatellia bacterium | reverse complement strand
GCTCGTTGCAATCTAATCAAGTTACGCTCGTTTTCTGCGTAGAAGAGAGCTAGGACTAGACCAAATGTAGTAGGTTCGGCATGAATACCATGAGTACGCCCAATCATTACAGTGTTTTTGAACTCAAGTGCGCGTTTGCGTAAGGTGTTGCTCAATTTGGTTGCTTGATTAATGATTAAATCTAGCGCGTCTCGTAGTAGTAGGGCATTAGCTGTGTCAACAACATCAGATGAGGTAAGGCCAAAGTGAATATAACGTGATTCTGGGCCAACAAATTCAGCTAATGAGCTAGTAAAAGCAATTACATCATGTCTAGTGGTTTCTTCAATTTCCGCAATTCGGTTTACATCAAAGTTTGCCCGTTGTTTAATTACAGAAAGAGCCGATTCAGGGATTGTACCTATTTGAGCATGAACTTCACAAACAGCTAATTCTACATCTAACCATTTACGAAACTTATTTTCTTCTGTCCAAATAGCTCCCATTTCAGCTAAAGTATAACGCGGAATCATTAGAAAAATCCTTTTAAGTAAATAAGGTTTAGCCTCTTTAAGGTAGGTTTATAAATCAATCCATCCTAAAGGGCTGTCAGGTTTAGCCAGTAAGACTTTTTGTTCGTTTAACATAGCAAAAAGAGGTGTTTTAGCTTCTAAGGCTTCTAGGGCGGCAAGTCTAGCTAGTTCTGGATGATTGTTTTGCTGGCTTAAGTGTGCTAGGACTAGGTGCTGAGCTTTGCCATCAAAATCTTGTTGTAAAAACCTAGCCATTTCTTTGTTAGAAAGATGTCCAACTTGGCTTAAAATACGCTGTTTAGTTGCCCAAGGGTAAGAAGAAACCTTTAGCATATCAATTTCATGATTTGCCTCTAATACCAAAGCATCGCAGCCTTTTAATTCTTGGGCAACAGATCTAGGAATATAGCCTAGGTCTGTAACAATAGCCATTTTAACTCCATGGCTTTCAATCCTAAATACCAGAGGGTCTACGCTATCGTGAGGGGTTTTAACAGGATAAAAAGTTAAATCTCCAACCTCAAAAGGCTGTCCTGGTTGAAGTGGTTCACCTAGGTTAAGGTTCTGAGCGTCTTTTAATATAGAAGATGCACATGCTATTGGTGAGATATAAATACGAATATTAGATTTTTTGGCGAGAGTTTTTAGACCACGAATATGATCACTATGCTCATGTGTAATAACAACTGCATTTAACTCATCAACACTAGAGCCAACAGCTTCAAGGCGTTTTGCTAGTTCGCGTGCAGATAAACCACAATCAACTAACACAGAGGTTTTTCCTGAGTTAATCAAGGTAACATTACCACTACTACCACTCGCAAGAACATTAAAACGCATAATGATTTATCTTTTATAATTTTGTCAAAATTTAACTAACCTAAATGACTTAGATCCAATTTGGTTTTATCGTTGGCACTAAGGACTGTAATTGCTAACATGTCTTTTTGGAAAATATCTTGCGCCAGGGCTTGGACTTCTTCTACTTTTACCTGATTAATTTCTTGTATGATTTCTTCTATAGTAATTTCTCGGCCAAAAAACATTTCGTTTTGTGCTAAACTGCTCATACGACTAGAAATAGAATCACTACTTAATAACAAAGATGTTTTGATTTGCTCTTTAGTAGCAGAAAGTTCATCTTCACTAACAGGGGTTTCCTTTAAAGTATTAATTTCTTGGATCACATAATCAATAGCTTTACGAACTTGTTGATTAGATACAGCTAGATAGACGGATAGGCATCCTGTATCACGAAACCCTTCTATTGATGAAAATACACTGTAAGCTAGTCCATGCTCTTCTCTTATGGTTTGAAACAAACGCGAGCTAAGCCCACCACCTAAAATATTGCTAAGGATACTACTAGCATAACGTTCAGGAGCAAGCAGTGTTGGAGCTTTTGCTCCTAATATAATATGTGTTTGCTCTAAAGCTTTTTTCTTGTGTACTGTTACTTGATAGTTAATAGTAGGAGTGGTTTCTATAGGTATATAGTCAGTAGCTTTTAAGTGTGCAAAAAAGCTATGGGCTAAGTCAACCAAATGCTCATGAGTAACATTACCTGTCGCAACAATAAGAATATTTTTTGGATTGTAAGTTTTAGTGTAATAGTCAACTAGCATTTCTCTAGAAAAACTATTAACACTTTCTGCTGTACCTTGAATAGGTCTACCTAGAGGATGGTTAGGCCAAAAAGAAGCAGCAAACAAGTCATAAACTAGTTCATCTGGAGTGTCCTCAACCATTTTAATTTCTTCTAGAATGACACTGCGTTCTTTTTCAAGTTCTGTTTCAACAAAAGTAGGGTTGGTAATAATATCAGCTAAAAGATTGAAAGCTTGTGTTAAGTGAGAGTCTAAGACTTTAATGTAGTAATTGGTAACATCTTGGCTAGTAAAAGCGTCTAGGCCACCACCTAAGAGGTCTGCTTGTAAGGCAATTTGACGTGCGCTACGTTGTTTTGTCCCTTTAAATACGCCATGTTCAATGAAATGCGAAAGACCATTTTGTGTGATAGTTTCATTTCTAGAACCAACACAAACCCAAATACCTAAACTTACTGAACGAACATAGTCTATAGTTTCGCTGAGTATTACTAAGCCGTTATCTAAAGTTGTTTTTTTTACTTGACTATTTTTCATGTTTGCAGAAAAAGAAAAGCATCCTAGCATAACAAATAATTGCTTTCAAGTGACGAAAGCATATCTAGCAAATATTACTAGGAAATGTGGGTTGT
>JAHFUF010000173.1 GCA_023265235.1 Blastocatellia bacterium | reverse complement strand
TAGTATGGAAACTTGACCGTTTGGGGCGTTCCTTTCAACATTTGCTGGAAACTGTCAACGGTTTGGAAACAAGGGGAATAGGGTTTCATAGCCTCCAGGAATCCATTGATACCACTACGGCGGCGGGTAAGCTGATTTTTCACATTTTCAGGTCATTGGCACAATTTGAGCGCGAGCTTATCAGAGAACGTACACAAGCAGGCTTAAAAGCTGCCAGGGCGAGAGGCCGAAAAGGTGGCCGTAAGCCTGTAATGGATGCTAAAAAGCTGGCTATGGCTAAGGTTAACTATGTGGAGCTAATTAAACTTGTCGTGGTTAGGGATGTTATTAGAGCGATAGCACCCGTAAGCTATATTAGTTTACTTCGACAGTACTAACCCGTCTTAAAGTTAGAAAGATCTGTTAAAAAATTGTTTATTTGCTGCTTAGAATAAACCTTAACAATATTAGTCTTTTATAGACACCAACTAAACTAAGATAAAAAACTGCTAGTTGGTTTTCGTCGCACTCGTAACACAGCTATTTTTGTTGAATGGTTAAAAGGTGCTGGGTCTACTATGTGTAGTTTTACTTGTGTTTGTTCATAGCCAGTAAAATCACTTGAGATGGGTATTAATTTCTCAATGGTTAAGTAGCCATCAGCACACAAGGCTTCTAGTGATTTGAAATAATCTGCACCACTAACAAACAGAGCATTATTGATTGCGATTAAATATCCATCGTTATTAATAAGAGGACGAACTTTATTAATAATTCGGTGACTTTCCTCTACCAAATCAATTTTTCCTTTATTACTAACAGCAAAAAATGGCGGATCTACAATAACAGCGTCAAAGGTTTCTCCTGTTTTTTTAAAGTGACTGATTTGTGTCCAAAAATCACCTGATTGAAAATCAGCTTTGTTGATAGGAAAACCATTAAGTGTATAAGAGGTTTTTGCTACATTAAGAAAACTACGATTGATATCAAGGTGTACAACACGCTGTGCCCTTCCAGCTTGAGCCGCAACACCAAGGCTACCAGTATAAGCAAATGTGTTCAAAACTGTTTTCTCAGCAAGGTTATTGATAATCCAAGACCGTAGGTTGTATGTGTCTAAATAAAAACTGGCATCACGGTTTAATAAAAGATCAATAGCATACCAAACACCATGTTCACGTATTCGGTTATCAAGTTTTGCTCCCTTAATAACAACCCCTTTCCTAGCATTTAAGTCCTCGGTATTACGTGTTTTTAAAATTATTGTATTTACCCAAGGTAATTCACTAGTCAAATATTGTTCAACTGTCTTTAACAACGACTCTAATAGATCTGGAGGGTCAGCATAGTTATGCAAAAGAATTGTGCGTGCATAAAGATCAATAACAAGGCTAGGGCAGCCTTCAAAAAAGCCATTAAACAGACGAAAAGCCCTTTCATGACGGCTATCAAATAAGTTGCTACGTGCCCTAATAGCACTAGAAAGCAAAGGTATAATTGTAGTTTCATCCATGTAAAAATGGCCCATTGTTGAAGTATTAGCGAGATTTACCAATAGTTTCTACTATTTGTTTATAGTGTCTAGTTTCATGCCCTCCAAGGAAAATAACAGAATTTAGGCCGTCCATATCACCAAAAAATGGGTGTTTTATTCTGATTGACTTCATACCAGAACGCCCAGCTTTTTGACAAAGCTTTTTAAGCTCACTACGTGTTTTATTGAAATTATTTAATGTCTCTGTTTTTGAAGGTGGATTAAGTGGTTCAACAAAGGTAGGTGCTTTTACTTTGACTAAACGAATCTCTGCCATCCATCCAGGAACTTGAAACAACCGGCGCAATGCACCCATTGGGTTAGGGTTTTCTAAAGCCTTTTTTATCTCATCTATATAGCGATTTTCAACTATAGTTACATGATGAATATTTTCCGCTATGCTCCACATTTCTGGGACAATACGACCAGAAAACTTTTCTTCTGGCATAGGGGTAACTAACGTAAGAATTTTTTGATGAACATCGTCTAAATCTGCTAAGACTTTTTCCATAATTTATTTTCTCCTTAAAATTTGTTTTAAGCTTATTTTTTTGACACTAGTGTCAATTTTTTGACACTAGTACTTTCAACATTTTTTTCACTAAAAGGAAAAGAATGTGGCTCTAAGCTTACCCAATCTATGATTTGATCTAAGTAATGCGAGCTAGCAACTTGACCTGACGCACCAGGAACAACGGCTAGAGTAGTTTTATTTAAGTTGTCTAAAGAAACCACCATCCGCATAGACGGCCCCCAAACATGTTCAGGATTAGTGTCATTGCAATTAATAGTGTGTGAAGAGCCTCCAACAGTGACTTCTCCTGAATTAAGCAAAGACTTGAGGATTGAAACTTTGGCAATTGGATGATTAAAAGAAAATTTATTTATTGCTCCATAATTCCACCTGCTACGATCATTACCTAGGGTAGTGTTTAGTTCTTTGATAGTAGCTTGGTACGAATTTATTACCATTGTATCAAAGTCTTTATACTTACTAGGTAAAAACTCTGCTGACCAATTAGCTATAGCATGATCAACTACAACAGAGCGCGAATACCAAGTATAGCTAGAGCGTAAATCTCCTAGCCAAGAAGTCAAAAAGTCTTCTGTAAATTTTTTACGCATTGTAATAGCGATTGTAGCCGCACGACTTTCAACTTTTAGTTTACCATCCCAATTGTTTAGTTCTTTTTCCATTTCTTGCCAAGCTACATCGTCTTTATGACTAGTAGCCATTTTTACTACTTGATCAGCAAAAAACTTGGTTGGAATAGCATAAATATCTCCATGTAAAGTATGCATATCTTGAAGAGTAAACTGTTTCTTTTCTGATAAAAGCTGATAAATTCGATGCCCACGATAAGGGGGTACCCAATCATTAGATATTCGATAAGGGTATTTATCACTAACTAGCTTTTGGTTAGCTGTAGCAATATAGCCATTTTCTGGATTATAAAGATGTGGTAAGTCTTCAAAAGGAATAAAGCCTTTCCACTCACCATCTTCCGTGCGTCCATCATAGGGTAAAGACCCATCACCAGTGGCACGAATAGGAATGCGCCCAACTGCATAGTAACCAATATTTCCTTCTTTATCGGCATAAACATAATTAATTAGCGGGACTGCGGCATCTTTTAGAGCATCGCAAAAATCTTGCCAGTTATGTGCTTGGTTAAGCTTAAAAGTAACAGGAAACTCTGATGGCGCGCCTATTCCTGTCCATCGTAGTGCTAGCTTTTGCCCTTTGGTACTAGCTACAATGGGGCCGTGTCTAGTAATAACAATCTCATGCTCTATAGTTTTAGTTTTACTACTTAAAGGAGACTCTCTGACTTGAATTTGTTCTTTAATTACTTCTGCGTCACGCCATTCTGAACCAACACGATAGCGAGTTGGGTTACTTGGGTCAAATTCTTCTATATAAACATCTTGCACATCAGCCATAACATTTGTTGCACCCCATGCAATATAGTCATTATGCCCAATTACTATTCCAGGTGCGCCAATTACAGAAACTCCTGCTGCTGCATAACTACCATCTGTAGCACGTAAGTATATTTGATACCAAATTGCTGGTAGTGATAAACCCTGATGTGGATCATTGGCTAGTAAAGGCTTTCCTGTGTCTGTTAGTTTGCCTGAAATTACCCAATTATTACTGCCAATCATTGCTTCACTGCTATTTAGGATTAAATCCGACAAAGCTGTATTTTTTTCTTTTGCTATATCTAGTAATTCTGGGTTTATTGTGGGTAATTTATTGTAGGAAGTCTCTGCTTTAGCTTTTGGTGCTACTTTATCATTTTCATCTGTTGGTTTGTTTTTTGCTAGCTCTAGGTCAAAAACAGGTTGATTAAATTGGCTATTTTCATCAAAAAGCATTTGGTAGACTTTTTTGTCTAACTTTTCCTGTAGTTCAGCACGCATTAAGTCAAACTTCCAAGTCCCTGTCAAAGAAATAGCCATTAATTTACCTATCGCTAGGCTATCTGAGGCTTGCCAAAGGTCAGGTTTATAGCCAAGCAAGTTAAATTCAAAAGGCAATTTGTCTTGATGGCTTTCTAGATAAGCATTTACGCCTTGGCTATAAGCACTTAACATTTGTTGTAACTCTTGAGGGAGTTGAGGCAGGTCTTTTTCTACTGCACGTTTTAGACCTAGGCTACGATGTAGCTTGTCTACTTCTAGAGTAGCGTTTTTATCTCCTGCACCTAAGACAGCAGATAATTCTCCTTTAGCAGCACGACGTAGTAAATCCATTTGCCAAAGTCTATCTTGGGCTGTGGCATAACCTTGGGCAAAGGCTACATCCTTAATATTTTTAGCTGTAACATAGGGAACGCCCCATTTATCACGCATAATTGTAACTTCTTGAGACAGTCCTTTTACTTTTACTTCGCCTTCGGTTTGTGAAAGTGCATTTTTAGTCCAACTATCATAAGTCACTTTACTAAAGATAGTTAGCCCTAAAGTCAAGACTAGTAGGAAAATAGCAAAGCATACAACAATGCGAAACAATAATCGTTTTGGTTTACTTTGAGAAGCGTTTTGTGTGTTTGACATAAGGAGAACTTTTCTTATTAAAATTTGCAGGTAGTGTATCTTACTAGGTTTTTGCTTATTTTAAAACCTGAAAAAGAGAAATAACAAAGTGGCGAAATAATTCTTATATAGATAGTTCACTCTACTTGGATTACAATTATTTCCCCCTTGTGCGATATATCAAAGAGAGTTGAGAAAAAATATAAAGAAATAAAATTTTCCAACAAAGCTTGAGGGAAAAAGAGACTTTCAGGGCTTATGGGGTTTTGAAAATTAAACAGCCCTACTTTATACTGCATTACTTGCCAACTTTAATATGAATTAGGAGGAAAAATGATAAATCGAATAAAATGTATTTTGCTGTCATCTATTTTATTAATGTTTATTGTTGCAACTAGTTTTGCACAAGCAACAGATGGATCAATGACAGGAAAGGTTTTAGATACTACAGGAGCAACTATATCTGGTGCTAATATTACTCTAAAGAATAAAGACACTGGATTTACTGTTAATATAACTTCTGATCAACAAGGTTTGTTTCGCTTTGAACATTTACCACTAGGAAAATATACAGTACTCATAGAGAGCGATGGGTTTAGTAAAGCTGAATCAGAGGCCACTGTTGTGTTAAATCAACTAGTTGACGTTACAGTTAAGCTTCAAGCTGGACAAGTAACAGATATTATTACTGTTAGTGGTAGTAGCGAAGTACTAGTAGAAACAACATCCTCAACCCTGGCCGCTACTTTTGATGCGCGTAAAGTAGTGGATTTACCTGCTGGTAATGGATCTCAATTAGAACTAGCACTGCTTGCCCCAAATGTTTCTTCTCAGTCAGGTGGTACAGCAGGAGAAGGTGGTTCAGTCGGCGGCAATCGTCCACGTAATAATAACTTTACCCTAGATGGCGTAGATAATAATGACAATATTGTAACAGGTCATGTAATAGATGTAATTCCTGAAGCAGTTGGAGAATTTACTATCTTAACTAATGAATATAGTGCTGAATATGGACATTCTTCTGCTGGCCAATTTAATACAGTAACTAAATCTGGTACCAATGAATTTCATGGAGGCGGGGCTTATACAAATAATAATAAAAACTTTAACGCACTAGACCATCTTACTAAAGAGTCTATTGCTAGGGGAGAGTTACCAGATGAAAGACCTAGGTTTGATTTTAACCGCATAGCTGGATTTGTAGGTGGGCCAATTATCAAAAATAAACTCTTTTTCTTTGGTGCTTATCAGTATAAAACTACTGGGACGGCTGGTTCTAGTTCTAGTATGGTTGCTCCAACCTCAGACGGTTTAGCCCAATTAGCTTCTTTAAAAGGTTCTAGCGCGTTTACTTTAGGGATTTTAAGACAGCTTGTTCCAGCTGCTGCTATTGCAGATCAAGGGACAGTAAATGTTTTAGGTAAAGATATCCCTGTTGGGACAGTAAATGTTTTAATTCCCTCTTTCAACCTCCGTAAAACCTTAAACATCAACATTGACCAAATAGTAGGTAATACTAATCAATTGCGATATCGTTATAATTACGACCGTGCTGCTTCTCCTAATGTTGGCACTGGTAATCCGCTATTCACTGGTACTACTACACTTCTTAACCAGTTAGCATCTTTTACTTATATTCATACTTTTACACCAACTTTGATTAATGAGTTTCGCTTTTCTTACAGGCGACAAAATATGCTTTTTGGAGTACCCACACAATTCAAAAGCTTCCCCAATATTGAAATTGATGAACTTAACTTTGCCATTGGCCCAGAATCCAACTCGCCTCAAGGCGGTATTTCTAATAGTTATCAATACATTGATAACCTTTCTTTGATTAAAGGTAAACACACTTTTAAGACGGGGGTTGAATTTAGGGTTAATATATCTCCTCAAAGCTTCTTACCTCGTGATAGAGGCGAATATGACTATGCTACTTTAGAAGAATTTATTACAGATGTTAAACCTACTGGTGGTAATGGTGGGTTACGTGGGGTTGGCACATCTACATTTGCTGCAAATCAAACTTCTATTTATGGCTTTTTCCAAGATGATTTCCATGTAAGCCGTGACCTTACTCTTAACCTCGGGGTTCGTTATGAATATACAAGCATATATCGTGACGAAAAATTACAGCAACTAAATGCTTTAGCTAATGTACCTGGAGTTATTACCTTTAAGAAACCTGATGCGGACAAAAATAATTTCGCTCCACGTATTGGGTTGGCTTATTCTAGAAAAGGAACAACTGGCCTTGGACGTATTTTGTTTGGTGATATAGGTCAGAGTTCTATACGTGCTGGTTTTGGAGTTTCTTATGATGTTTTATTTGGTAATTTAGCAACCTTGCAACTGCCTCCACAATTTCAACAAGAACTAGATGCTTCATCAGGTAATGGCGGCCCATTTGGTACTAATAGTGGCTTTTTACAAAATGGCGGTTTAGGCAATACTCCTATTCCTCCTAATACTCCAGAAGATGCTCGTGCAGGAACACAAGCCTTTATTCCTGATAAAATAACTCCTTATACAATTAGCTATACACTTGATTACCAACGTCAATTTGCTAAGGACTGGAGTATAGAATTACGCTATTTAGGTACTCGTGGAGTAAAACTTAACACTCAAATTCGCCTCAATGGTGCAGCTTCCCCACTAGATACTCAAAGTGGATTACCAACCTATCTTAGCCCTTCTCAAGTTCCTAGCTTAAAAGAACGTGACAACCTCAAGACCTTAAACCAATTGTTAGCATCACGCAAACGAGCTTTATCAAACTTTGGTTTCCTAGGTAATTTGACCTCCTTTTTGCCTGTAGGTAGCTCAACTTACCATGCTGGCTCAGTCGAAGTAACAAGACGTTTTGCTGATGGTTTTACTTTCTCTTCCAACTATACCTATAGTCACACAATTGATTTTGGAACAAATGATCTTTTCACTAGTTTAATCAACCCACGACGTTCCCAAGATGGATTTAACTTTGGTAATGAACGAGGAACATCGGCTCTAGATCGTACTCATAGGTTTGTTGCTTATGGTATTTATGAACTTCCATTTGGCCGTAAAATATCTAATCATCTACTTAAAACTTTAGCTGAGGGTTTCCAAATTAGTGCCATTTATACAGCAGAAAGTGGACAGCCCTTTACTCCTCTTAGTGGTGGCGATAGTAACTTAAACTTAGATAGCGCAGGTGACCGCACTTTAGTTAATGCTACTGGCATTAAAGGTACAGGTAGTGGAGTTTCTCAAGTAAAAAATTCTAGTGGACAAGTAGTTGGCTATCTTGCAGCTAATGGTAATGCCCAATTTATCCAAGCTGGCCCAGGCGTAATTGCTACCGGTGGTAATGGGGTTTTAAGGACACCTGGAATCAATAACTGGGACTTTACCGTACTCAAGAACTTTAAGTTCCAAGAACGTTATATTTTAGAATTTCGTGTTGAAATGTTTAATGCTTTCAATCATGAACAGTTAATAGTTGGTAATGGTAGTGTTGTTGATCCAACTGGTATTGGTGTTTCACAAGCCACTAACCCAGGTTTTGCTAATGTTAATAGCCCAACTTTTAATAACCCAAGAATCTTCCTTGGTCGTCCTCGTGTAATAGATTTTGGGTTAAAATTCTCTTTCTAAGAGCTTAAATATTTTAGATAGCTCAAAGAATTTAGACAACAAAGATAAGGGTGAATACATAGGTGTTCGCCCTTTTTTTAAGATTATATTTCGCAAATGTAAGTATTAAAACAAAGATAACTGTTCAGGTTCATTATTAGAAGCTTTAGACTTAGCTTTACCATAAAGATGTTCTACTTCTAAAACAAAAGCTTCAGCTAATAGGCTAGCAACTTTGCTACGATGACATTTTTGGTGATCATAGCAGGCACATAATAATATTATAGGTTGTTTTTCTATAGCATATTTTATTTTAGTAATACCTGCTTCTGGGTTGGCTATTTTGATTGAGCCAATTTTATAATGTTCATTACCAAACTCTTTTATATGTAAATATTTATCAGAAAAATATTGCTCAAGGCTTTTTTGCCTCCAGCGATAGTCTTTGCTATATGGACTTATCCTTATGTCTACTAGCTTTGCTCCTAGTTCATCAACCAATGACATAAGTTCTTCTGGTGTTGTACTAGTATAACCTATAGTAAAAATTTTACTCATAAACCCTTTATTTGTTTTATTTTACAAGATAGTAAACTTCTACTTTAGCCAGTAAATTTATAACCAGCCCGATGAATTGTGACAATAAACATAGGATTGCCT
>JAHFUF010000792.1 GCA_023265235.1 Blastocatellia bacterium | reverse complement strand
TACATTATGTTTATTACTAACTTGGCACTCACGTGCCAAGCTAAAGGTTGTAAAGTCGCTAACGCGACTTAAGATTAAGATCTTTAGTTTCTTATAATTACACCTTAAGTTGACACCAGTGACCTATGTGTCTGCCCTTCTTTAGAATGAATAAGTTAGATAAATGAATAAGTTAGATCAATTAATAAAAGCCCATATAACTAGCTCTCAGCGAATAGTAATAAAAGTTGGTACTAATGTAATTATGCGAGAAGATGGCGCAGTTGCATTAGGGCGTATTTATAATCTAATTGAATCTGTAGCAAACCTGCGGAAACAAGGCAAAGATGTTTTACTGGTTTCTTCTGGAGCAGTTGGGCTAGGAGCGCAACGCTTAAAACTAGATAAAAAACCTAAGCAATTAAACCTTAAACAAGCTTGTGCTGCTATTGGCCAAGGTCGTTTAATGGCAATCTATGAGGACGCTTTTGAGAAACTAGGCGTAGTTGTTGCACAGGTCTTACTGACCGAAGACGATTTTACTAATCGCACTCGTTACATTAACTTACAAGCTACTCTAACAAAACTACTTGAACTAGGAGTAGTGCCAATTATTAATGAGAATGATACAGTTTCCACATTAGAGCTAGAAAGGGCTTTGTCAGAAGACACTAAAATACATACGCCAGTTTTTGGCGATAATGATAAGCTTTCAGCCTTAGTAATGAGTAAAATTCTTGCTGATTTGCTTGTCATTGTCTCAGATGTAGATGGTTTATACACGAGTAATCCCAAAAAAGATAAAGAGGCAAAGCTGATTCCTGTCGTCTCAAAAATTACTCCTGAAATAGAAAGTATTGCTGAAGGCGCGAGCGATAGAGGGCGTGGCGGGATGAAAACCAAAATAGAAGCCGCGAAAATTGCAGTAAATTCTGGCGGACTAACAATCATTGCTAGTGGTAAAATCCTAGGAGTTTTAGATCGTATTTTTGCTGGTGAAGCTATTGGCACGGTTTTTTTACCTGTTACACAATTGTCTAGTAAAAAACGCTGGATTGCTTATGCTTCAGCACTCTCAGGCACTTTGGTAGTCAACGAAGGTGCTAAGTTAGCTCTATTAAACAAAAAAGCCTCCTTGCTATCAGCAGGTATTGTTAAATTAGAAGGAAATTTTGAGCGAGGTGAAGTAGTAAGTATTAGTGATGAAATAGGCGTAGAATTTGCTCGCGGGATTGTTAATTACTCTAGTCAAGAAGCAGTAAAATTAATAGGGATACATTCAGATAATATAGGATACTTAGTAGATCAAAAAAATCATGATGCGTTGGTTAGTCGCGATAATATAGTGATCTTAAGTTAAGGCTTTAGGGAGTAAAATTAATGACTAAAATGACTAGTGAAAAGGTTATTGCTAGAGTGGCTAAAGCGGCCAAAGCAGCATCAAGACGGTTGTTGTTAGCTAGCACTGAATTAAAAAATCAAGTTTTATTTGCTATTGCTAATGAGTTAGAAAAACGCCAAGAAGAAATACTAGCAGCTAATACTGAAGATCAACAAAATGCACTACCTTTAGTAAATAGTGGACAAATGGCAAAGTCGCTATTTGATCGGCTTAAATTAGATAAAATCAAACTCTTATCAATGATTGAAGGAGTTAGAGCCGTAGCAGATTTAGCCGATCCTGTTGGGCAAATACTTAGTCGAACTTTATTAGACGATGGGCTAGAACTTCATAAAGTCAGTTGTCCTTTAGGAGTATTAGCCATTATTTTTGAGTCGCGGCCAGATGCTGTTACACAAATAAGTGCCTTAGCATTAAAGTCTGGTAATGCAGTAATCCTTAAAGGGGGACGTGAAGCAGCAAACTCAAACGTAGTGCTAGTTAAAACGATAAAAACCGCACTTGCTGAGTTTCCAGAAATCCCTACAGACTCAGTTTCTTTAGTCGCTGATCGCGAGCAAATAAATGTATTACTCTCACTAGATGCCTATGTAGATCTAGTTATCCCTCGTGGATCAAATGAATTAGTGCGTTATATTCAAACTCATACACGCATTCCTGTGTTGGGGCATGCTGAAGGGCTTTGTCATATTTATGTTGATGAAAAGGCTGATTTAGAAATGGCCACTCAGATAGTCTATGATGCTAAAGTAGAGTACCCAGCCGCATGCAACGCTGTAGAAACCGTTTTAGTACATAAAGATATTGCGAAGGAGTTTTTACCAAAAGTACTAAGTAAATTAGAGCAGGCAAGTGTTGAATTAAGAGGCTGTGAAACCACCCAAAGTTTAATAGCTAATCCTTTGATAAAAAAGGCTCAAGTCAAAGACTGGGAAACAGAATATTGTGCACCAATTTTATCTATAAAAATAGTTGATAGCCTGGATGAAGCCATAGATCATATCAACGCTTTTGGTTCTGGTCATACAGATTCGATTATTACTGAGGACAAAAAGCGAGCAGAAGTTTTCCTTAATAGTATTGACGCAGCAGGGGTTTATCACAATGCTTCTACTCGGTTTGCTGATGGGTTTCGCTATGGTTTTGGTGCAGAAGTGGGGATAAGTACTTCTAAATTACATGCTCGTGGACCAGTAGGATTAGAAGGTCTAGTTTCTTATAAATACAAGCTTTATGGTTCTGGACAGGTAGTAGCAACTTATAGTGGTGCTAATGCAAAACCCTTTAAGCATGAAAAACTGCCATTTATAAAATAATGATTTTGGCTATCATGATTAGGAGTTTTTGCCATGCATAATTTTTTACAACAGTAAAAATTG
>JAHFUF010000791.1 GCA_023265235.1 Blastocatellia bacterium | reverse complement strand
TCAGAAAAAGCAGAAAGCAAAGAAGAAAAATTACTACTAGGGATCTCTGAAGGATTCATCCTAATCATAGCTCTAAGTAATGAAATATCAATAAGTTCAGAGGCTTGGCTAGGTAAATAAATAGTCCTAGTCATTGCTTTAGGAGATTCTAGAGTTCCACCTTCTGTAAAAAGAATGTCTGAATATTGGTTAAACCTCTTTAATGCTAGTTTTGTGTCAAAACAATGTGGTGCTGAATCGTCTACTATCATTGTTCCTGCTTTTAACTTACTCACTTCTATAAGGTTATCTACATTTGTTGCTCCTATTATTAGGCTGCCATTGTATATCTCTTGAGGCAATAATTTGCTTGATTCTACAATATTTACTTCATTTTCAAATCCCCACTTTTCTTTCATTTGTTCTTTCAACTCTTTGAGCATTGCAACCTTACTATATATATCACATAGAGTTATCGATTCTGGACTAGGCAAACACTTTAGCATCAGTCTTAGTGTTGTTAGTCCTATAGAACCTAACCCTAGAAATATTACCCTTTCTTTTCTTATATCTCTTCCTGATTCTTTTAGTATTTTTTCTATAGACATTATCACAGAAGCTGTTGTTACAGCATGTCCTGTTGTGATTGCTGGTAACTCTTTGTCTTTTATTTCTTCAACTATTGTTTGTCCATAGTTTGTTGCTGAAGGGATTAATCCTGTTAGTGATACTACTTTTGCTCCTATTTGTTTTGCTATTTCTAGTCCTTCTACTAGCAATTTTATTAAACTATCTTTATTAGCATGAAGTTCTAAGTCAAACCTTGGCAGCATTATTGTGGCTAGCCTTCCTAGTAAGCCTTCTCTTATTTCGCTTATTATTGGCTTATTATTAAACCATGTTGAAAACAATTGTTCTCTACTTAGGCTTGTATCTGATAGAAATGTAATAGGTAAATAGTCTATTGCTACTGCGTCTACTTTTGGTATTTCTCCACTAATAAATAGTGGTAATAATTCTCTATGTTCTATTTTTGTTAGCGATTTTGCAGCTTCTTCAAAAAACCTTTTGTCTATATTAACCCCTTTAGTTGCATCATCAACATCTGATTTGTTGCTATTTTTAGCCAATACCTCATCAATTGCACTAGCCATTTTAGATAGTGATGATGATTCAAACAGGCTTCGCAGGCTTACATTCACTTTAAGCACACTTTTTAGTTGTGAAGCTAATTCGACCATTAACATTGAATGGCCTCCTAGATCAAAAAAGTCATCATTTCTATCTATTGCTTCTTTTTTAAGTAAGTCTTTCCAAATGCTAGCTATAGCCTTCTCTGTTTCTGTTATAGGAAGTGAAGAAACCTCGTGACTAAAGCTTGTTGGTATTGGTAAAGATCGTCTGTCTACTTTTCCTGAAAGCAGTCTAGGAAACACATCTAGCACTATTATTTCTGATGGAATCATAAATGGTGGTAACTTTAACTTTAACAAACTACGTAACTCATCAACAAGGCTAGATTCTGTTACTCCTGTGTTTACTACAACATAAGCAAGAATTTGTTTGTCTCCTGGTGTGACTTCTTCTGCTATTACTACTGCTTCTGTCACATCAGGGTGAGAAAAAATTACCTCTTCTATTTCATCAAGTTCTATTCTAAATCCACGTATTTTAATCTGATGGTCTGCTCGTCCTAGAAACTGTATGTTTCCATCTACCAAGTATTTAGCCAAATCTCCTGTCCTGTACATTCTTTGAGATGGGGTTGAACTAAAAGGATCTGGTATAAACTTTTCTGCTGTTAATTCAGCTCGATTTAAGTATCCTCTGGCTAGTGTTATTCCAGATATATACATTTCTCCTACTACCCCTATAGGTACTGGTTGCAAGTACTTATCTAAAATATATACTTTTGCATTTGCAAAAGGTTTTCCTATTGGTGGTGTCCTACTCATATTCACATCACACTTAAAATATGTTGTGCAAACTGTTGCTTCTGTTGGGCCATAACAATTATAGAGGTTATGGTTTTTAGCCCATCGAGCTACCAATTCTGGTGGACAGGTTTCCCCTCCTGCTAAAATTGTTTCTAAACTAGGTATTTCACCTTCTGGTACAGCAGATAATGCTCTAATTGCTGGACATAATACGGTTATTTGATTTTTATTAAGTAAATCTATTAGCTCTTGACCTGGTAAAGTTTGGTCTTTGTCTGCTAGGTAAAGTGTTGCTCCTGAAAGTATTGCTGCAAATATCTCCCACAACGAAGCATCACCACTAATTGATAATGTTTGTAGCAAGCGACTACTAGAATTAATTTGAAAATGAGCTATTTGTGTACTAATTAAGCTACATAACCCTCGATGTGCTAGTAATGTCCCTTTTGGTAGTCCTGTTGACCCAGATGTATAGATTGCATAAGCTAGGTTGTCTGGATAAACCCTAGAAACTGGAGCACTTACGCTTTGCGCAGCTATCGCCTTAGCATCTCTCTCTAAACAAATTATTCTAGCGTTACCATCAGGTAAGTTAACAATTAAATCCTCAGATGTAATGACAATAGGTGCTTTACTATCAATAATTATATATCCTAGTCTATCTTTTGGATAACTTGGATCTAGTGGTAAATATGCTGCTCCTGCTTTAAGAATACCTAGCAAAGTAATAATTAATTTTGTAGAACGCTCTAAATAGACTCCAACAAAATCTTCTACTCCTACTCCTAAACCTTGTAAATAATGGGCTAACTGGTTTGATTTTTGCTCAAGCTCTAAGTAAGAAAC
>JAHFUF010000172.1 GCA_023265235.1 Blastocatellia bacterium | reverse complement strand
GTAGGAAGACCTTTGGCTACACCTTTTGCGCCAGTTACTCAACCTAGTGTTTTTCCTGTTGTACCAACAATACCATCAACTTTAGGTGTGCCTATTAGTGGGATTTTCTTAGATCCAAATTTTCGTACACCCTATATCCAACAATATAACCTTAATGTCCAATATGCATTAAGCAAAGACTTACTTTTAGAGGTTGGCTATGTAGGTTCAAAAGGCACAAAATTATTACAAGTAATCAGCTTAAATCAGCCTGTTTATAATCCTATAACTCGTCAATTTACTTTGCCTTTAGGCCCATTCCTCTCAACACAAAAAAATCCTGCTGGAGGTATTCAACAAGTACAGTCTAGCTCTAATTCTCATTTTGACTCTTTACAACTTAGTTTAACCAAACAATTTAGCAAAGGATTACAATTCCTAGCTTCTTACACTCTAGGAAAGTCTATAGATAATTATTCTGGAGCAGCAATTAATGAGCTTACAGGCATTCCTGGAGATCAATTTAATACTAGTGGTAACCGTGGTCGCTCAGACTTTGACCGTCGTAATCGTTTTGTTTTAAGTGGCATTTATGATTTACCAAAGTTTAATGTTGAATCTAAATTAGCTAGTAAATTGGTTAATGGTTGGGAAGTAAGTGGCATTTTAACATTACAATCAGGACTACCATTTACTGTTGTTGATGCTCCTAGTAACTTTATTTTGCAACGTGCAAACGTGGTTGCTAATGCTGATGCAGAAAAATCAGGAGATGTTAAAGATCGTCTTAATAGCTTCTTTAACACAGGGGCTTTCCTACCATCACGCCAAGCATTAGTAGGAACAACTCTTAATCCTTTCTTTGATCCAAATGCACCATTTGGCAACCTTGGTCGCAACACTTTAACTGGCCCAAGTCAAAAGAATTTGGATATATCTATAGCTAAATTTATTCCTATCAGAGAAGGCTTTAATATGGAGTTTCGTACCGAATTTTTCAATGCTTTTAATACTGTCAACTTTTCTAATCCAAATAGTAATATTGCTGTCCCCTCAACATTTGGTCGCATAACCTCAACTAGCAGTGGGCCTCGTGTAATTCAATTTGCACTAAAGCTTAGTTTCTAGTTTTCTTTGCTAAATGTAGGGTTATTTTCTTTAACCCTACAAGTTTTCCAAAACCTTATAAAACTATAAAGGAATAATTAAAATGTCGCGTTATGCCAAAATTGTTGGTACAGGTTCTTATGTACCAGAAAAAATGTTAACTAATCATGATTTAAGTCAAATGCTAGGTGAAGACATTAATACTTTTGTTTCTCAAGTAGTAGGAATAGAACGCCGTCATTTTTGTTCTGAGAAAGAAAACACTATAGATCTAGCCGTTGCCGCAGGTCGTAAAGCTATAAAAAGTGCTAACCTAAACGCAGAAGAAATAGACCTAATTATTGTTGCAACTGATACTCCAGCCTATATTTCTCCTGCTACATCGCCTATTGTTCAATCTTCTTTAGGTGCTAAAAATGCTGGTTCATTTGATATTAATTGTGCTTGTGCTGGTTTTGTTACAGCCTTAAAAACAGCCGCAACCTATATAATAGGCGACCCTGAATACAAAAATATTTTGGTCATAGGTGCCTATGCAATGAGCAAATATTTAGATTGGGATGACAAAAAAACTTGTACTATTTTTGCTGATGGTGCTGGCGCAGTAGTCTTACAAGCTAGCAAAGAACCTGGTTATCTAGCCTCAAAACTTTATGCTGATGGCCAATACCATAGCTACTTAGGTATTTTTGCTGGTGGAACAGCAATGCCTATTACAAAAGAAGTCCTTAAAGAAAATAAATATAACAAAGTCAGATTTTTACAAAAATATCCTACAGAAATTAACATGGAAGGTTGGCCAAACATAGTCAAAGAAACACTAAAAAAAGCAAATGCTGAGCTTAAAGACGTTAAGCAACTATTTTTCACTCAAGTTAATTTAAGTACAATCAAAGCTGTGATGGAACGACTAGAATTGCCTATGTCTTTAACCCATACAATTATGGACAAATGGGGTTATACAGGTTCAGCCTGTATTCCAATGGCTTTGGACGACGCAGTAGCATTAGGTAAGCTCCAAAATGGTGATTTAATTGTAATGTGTGCCTCTGGAGGCGGTCTAAATATGGCTTGTACAGTTTTTCGGTGGTCTATTTAAAATCTAACAATTCCACCTATTCTATTTCAATATATAAACTTAGGGGTAATTTATGGATAATACTCAGTTTAATAAACCCTTCACTACCAAATTAAGTTTTTCTCAGGAAGATATTAATAAATTTGCTGAAATTAGCGGAGACAATAACCCTATTCATATAGATCTAGAATTTGCGGCTAAATCCAAATTTGGCAAAACCATTTGTCATGGTATGTTGGTTTATGCTGTGATTAGCGAGTGGTTAGACAAAGTATTTCCTAAGTCAACACAATTATCACAAACATTATCTTTTCTTAGCCCAGTTTATACTCAAGAAGAATTAACGTTAGCCCAAGAAGTTATTGCTGTGACAGGAGTTGAAGAAACTTTACAGGTAAAAACTACTGTTACCAAATCGGATGGAACATTAGCTTGTCAAAGCCTAACTTCCTTAAAAATATTTTAACTAAAGGAAAACATAAGAGTGTCAACACAAGTAACTATTGGGCAACAAACGACTATTAAAAAAACTTTTACTAAATCTGACTTAGATAAATACTCTCAGCTAATTAAGGATAAAACTGGTGACTTAGCTAAAAATAACACCGTACCAGAACCCCTATTAGCAGGACTTTTTTCTATGCTATTAGGTACAACATTACCTGGAGAAGGCACTATTTATCTAAAACAGAACCTAAATTTTTTATTTAGAGCAAATCTTGAAGATGAATTAGTAGCTAAAGTTGAAATTACCAATATCCGCACAGACAAAGGATTGATTACCTGTAAAACTACTTGTGTAAGCTCTAAAAATGAAATTATTTGCGAAGGCGAAGCACTGGTAATGAACAAAGATAAAACGTCTGGAGGATAATTTATGAAGTATCAAAACTTATATACCCTCTTTCGTGAACGTGTTTCCCAATATGCAGAAAAAAATATTTTTTATACGCGAGAAAATAATAACTGGCAAGGAATATCTTGGAATAATTTTGCATATCAAGTGGAATGTTTTTGTTCCGCATTGCTTTCATCAGGTTTAACCAAAGCTCATGCTGTTTGTATTTTAATGGGCACTGTCCCAGAATGGCCAATTAGTGATTTAGGGGCTATTTTTGCAGGTGGTGTTAGTGTTGGACTATATCCAACTAGCTCCATTGAACAATGTAGGTACATTATTAATCATTCAGATGCAGAATATATTGTTGTTGATACGAAAACCCAACTAAAAAAAATTCTTCAAATTAAACCTGATCTACCAAATATAAAAAAAATAATAGTTCTAGATGAAAATGATCTTATTGAAGACTCTCAATTAATTTCTTATAAAAGTTTTCTAAAATTAGGTAGTGATAACCTAGCAAAATCAAGTCTAGTAGAAATAGCTGAGCAAGCTAAACCAACAGATATTGCAATTATGGTTTACACTTCTGGTACAACTGGAATGCCTAAAGGTGCTTGCCTTAGCCATCAATATATCATCAATAGCGTAGAGTCACTGCTGGAAACTGTTCCTATTTATGATACAGATAGATCATTTTCCTACTTACCTTACTGTCACGTAGCAGAGCGAATTACAGGTTTTTACAATCGTTTATATGCAGGAGCACCAGCCTATTTTGTTAAAGATTTAACCAAGCTTTGGCAATATATGCGAGAAGTAAAGCCAACAATATTTGGTAGCCTCCCTCGTTTTTTTGAAAAGATTCATAGCCAAGTTGTTTCAGATGTTGAAAAAAGCTCTCCTCAAGAACAGCATTTGTTTAATAAGGTTGTCAAACTAGGACAAGAAATAGACAGGCTAAGACAAAAACAAACCCCTGTACCAGATTATTTACTAGAAGTTTATGATAGTCTGTCTAGTGAAATTCAAAGCAAAATCAAAGCTTATTTTGGTGGAGAGGTTAGAATCCTTTCTTCTGGAGGAGCACCATTACCTCAAGAAATAGCAGAGTTTTTTAGTGCTTTAGGGCTACCAATTCTACAAGCTTATGGGCTAACAGAAAATGTTTGTACTGCTTTTAACCGCCCTGATAATCACCGATTTGGCACAGTAGGACAAGCAATGCCTGGATGTAAAATAAGATTAGCCCAAGATGGAGAAATCTTATTACAAAGCGAAATGATGTTTAGTGGCTATTACAAAGAACCTGAAAAAACTAAAGAAATGTTTTGCGAAAATTGGCTTGTAACAGGAGACCTAGGAGAAATAACTGAGGAAGGGTTTTTAAGAATTATTGGACGTAAAAAAGAATTAATTATTACTTCTACTGGAAAAAATATTGCTCCTTCCCTGCTAGAAAACTTGTTAAAAGAACACCCATTAATTAGCCATGCAATGGCTTATGGGGATGGCAAAAGCTATTTAACTGCGCTAATTACACTTAACCAAATAGAAACAGAAGAATATGCCAAGAGAAAAAACATTAACTATGTTGATTTTCAAGACTTAATTACAAGCTCTGAAATTATTTTACTGGTACAAGGTTTAGTGGATAAAGTTAATAGTCAGGTGTCTTCTACAGAAGCGATTAAAAAGTTTGTTATCTTAGAAAATGATTTGAGCATTGAAGCAGACGAGATTACCCCTACATTGAAAGTAAAAAGAAATGTAGTAGCACAAAACTATAAAGAGGCACTAGAAGCTTTATATAGCTAATTAGCCAAAACTCTAGAATGGTTGCTAGCCCAAAGCGATTAATTTATTCTTTGAGAGGTTTTATGAGAAATGTTAACAAGTCTTTAATAGTCATATTTTGTCTTTTAATAATAATGTCACAAAACTTAAATAAGTTAATTTATGGGCAAGATAAAAAAACTACTAATACAATTATGTTAGAAAGCACTTTTAGCACTGTTGCTTATGGTTGGGCTAAAGTTGAACGCTATAAAATAGATAATGAAAATTTTCCTCTGGAAGACTACCCATTAGATGGTAGAGGGGATCAAGACGGTCAACGCTTACAACTTTTTGGCAACAAACAACCTCACTCTAGCCAATTTTTGCTCTATTATGCTAATGGTTGGGATAAAAATGACAAATCTACTCCAATACTATTAGTGCATGGTGCAAATGATAATGCTGATCGAGCGTGGGCTAATCCTGGAGAATATGGGTTTGGTTGTGGAACGCCAATTTGTGCTAAAACTGGGCTAATGCAAATTTTAACTAGCGAAGGTTACAAGGTTTTTGCAATTAACTTTCCACATAAACATGGTGATAACCTACTTTGGGCACAACAAATCGGTGCTGCTATTTCAAAAGTAAAAAGCGTTACTGGTGCAAGTCAAGTAAATGTAATTGCTTGGAGTAAAGGGGCTTTTGCTACCAGACTTTATGCTAGCAGTATTAAGCCAAAATGGGGAAAACCTTATGATAATGATATTAATAAGCTTATTTTAATTGGTTGTCCAAACCTAGGAATTGATTATGCTTTTCGTCATGGAGCAACATTTAATACTCTGATATTCCCTGGATGTGGAGGGTTTAAGGTAAATGGCCCTTCTGCACATACTTCTATATTTTGTCAGGAAAAATGGCAGCAATTTCCAGAATTATCAATTTACACCACCAAAACAGGAAACTTTTTTCCTGGGCAAAAACAAATGTTAAAAAAATGGGATGAAAAATTCCCATTGCCTCAAAATGAAACTGACTGGAAAACAACTTATTATGGTGGTAAAGGAACCGTTTCTGAAGGTTTAGGAATAGACGCAGCAATTGAACAAGGTTCTTTAGTTAGCCAAGTTTTATCTCAGGAAATCCCTAAATCCATTAGTACTTATTTATTAGCTGGTAATAAGGCAGATATTCCATTTTTCCATAATGAACATACAGGAACTAGCGATGGGTTAGTTTTTCTTGATAGTGCTACAAATAAAGCTGGAATTGCTAACCTAGTGGGTACTACCACAGTAGAAGCCAATCATTTATTACTTCCTTGGCATGCTAAATCTGTTGTACAAATTAGTGAATGGTTAAAAAAATAGAAAAATAAATATATGACTACCTTAGCCCAGCCAGTAAACACAAAAAGTTATTCTGAAAATGTATTAAACTATTCTTGGTATGTTCTTGGCCTCCTAACAATGGTTTATGCGTTAAATTTCCTAGATCGCACACTAATTTATATTTTATTTACCCCGATTAAAAAGGAATTAGCATTATCAGACTTACAGCTAGCATTACTTGGAAGTACTTCATTTGTAATATTTTACACATTATTAGGAATTCCATTTGGAAGGTTAGCAGACCGAACAATACGTAAAAATTTAATTGCGATTGGTTTAACAATTTGGAGCCTTTTTTCTGGCTTAACTGGTTATGCTGAAAGCTTTTGGGGAATTTTTCTTTGTCGTGTAATGGTTGGTGTTGGTGAGGCGACTTTAGGGCCAGCAGCACTTTCCTTACTAAGTGATTTTTTCCCTGTGCGAATGCGTGCTACTGTCCAAGCCATTTATTCAGCAGGAATCCCTCTAGGTGGAGGAGTTGCTTTTTTTCTTGGTGGTTGGATAGGTGATTCTTTGGGGTGGCGATGGGCTTTTTATTTACTAGGTTTTCCTGGTTTATTAGTGGCTTTGTTCGTTTTTTTACTTAAAGAGCCTATTAGAGGGCAAACAGAAAAAAATGTTGTTGCCTACCAAAGTGGCGATTGGAAGCGGCTTCTTAGCTCTAAAGCTTTAAGGTTCCATCACATAGGTTACGCACTATTTTCTTTAGCTGGTTATAGTTTGACTATTTGGGGGCCATCGTTTTTCTCTCGTGTTCATGGGTTAAGTATAACAACCATTGGCTTATTAGCTGGAATTCTTTCTATTATAGGTGGGGTTCCTGGAACAATTTTAGGTGGCTATGCCTCAGACTGGTTTAGGAAAAAAGGCCCTGGTGGACGTATGCGATTTACAGCATATGGTGCTATTTGCTGTATTCCTCTTTGGTTACTTTTACTCTATAGCAATAATATTATTTTATTAATAGGAGCTAACCTATTCTTGCTAGGAGCAGGGTTGATTTGGTTAGGCCCAGCAGCAGCAGATGTCCATGATATTGCTGGCCCACAATTAAGAGGCTTAGGTATTGGGGTTTACTTCTTTACTGTCAACATTATTGGTTATGGTTTTGGCCCTCCAATAGTAGGCAAAATCAATGATTTAATGTCAGTAAGCACAACTCCTAGCCAAATGAAATATTCTCTTTTGATTTGCCCTCTAGCCTGTGCTCTTAGTGCTTTGTTTCTCTGGCTTGGTAGTAAAACCATGGAAAAAGAAGGTGCATTAAATTAGCTCCCAGCCCTAAAGGACTAGACTACTATCAAATGTCCCTAACAGGACATCAAGAATTTTCTTTATTTTCAATAAGCTACAAAGCTAATTCCAGGTATTATTGTATTATTTAGTTTTCACTCATATTTCGTAATTTTACCATACTAACAAAGGGGCTACCCGATGAACAGACAAAATAATGCTTTTAGAATAAGTTTTTTTTGCTTGCTAGCGTTAATTTTGGCCTTGGGAGTTTTTCCACAAACCTATAAAACTAATGCTAACTCCAAGAGTTTTACAATCACACAAGATTTAAGCCAAAGTCCAATTAATAAAAGTAATACTAATGCTTCGATAGATAACACTGGTAATATTGCGGCTGTCAGCACTACAGGAATTACTAGTAACTTTAGAAGTTGGTTATCAGCTAATGGCTATAGCAGCTATGATTTTGCTCGTGATGATTTAACTGGTGGTAGTTATGGAGGAAAAGCTAGTGCTACAGACACAGTAGTTAATCAACCAGTAATTTTTATTCATGGAAACTCTGACAAAGCTGTAGGTAGTTCTTTTGGTCAAACAGGTTGGACAGCATCTATAGATTATTTTATGTCTCAGGGTTATAAAACCTCAGAGCTTTATGCTACTACTTATGGCCCAGCAAACGCTCTCTTATCCTCTGAACAATACCATTCTAGGGCTTATCTAACAAAAATCAGAGCTTTTATTCAAGCTGTTAAACAATACACTGGCGCGACAAAAGTAGATATAGTGTCACATTCCTTAGGTGTTACTCTGGCACGTAAAGCAATAAAGGGTGGTTTAGCCTATGATCCATTAAATGGTAGTTATTATGATTTAGGCCCATCATTAACTAGCAGTGTAGATACTTTTGTTGGTATTGCTGGAGCAAATCGCGGATTAACTTCTTGTTATTTAGCTGGTGGAACTACTCCTACTTGTGATGACGAAGTAGGTTTATACCCTGGATATTTGGTTGGTTTACTAGGGCCATATAATGTCTCTAGTTATTTGGTTGACCTTAATGCTTCTTCTCGTTATGAAGGTGCTTATATTTATAGTATGTGGTCAACAGTTGATGAAGTAGTTGGCTATGGAACAGTAGTTTATGGCAAATATACTTGTCAGATTCCTGGGCAAACTGGAGAAAAAGTTTTTAGTAGTGCTCCTTATGGACATTTTGGTCTAAAAGACTCAACAGGCTATTACCAATGGAGAATGGTCAAGTCTCATACTACTAACTAACTCGTTAAAATCTTTGATTTTTTTCTCTTACTAAAAAGAGCAAACCATTAGTCTTTTTTAGGTAATGGATCACTGCTTTCTTGTGCAAAACGGTATCCTACCCAAGGCTCAGTCATAATATAGCAAGGGTGATGTGGATCAGGCTCTATTTTACGACGCAGTTGATTGACAA
>JAHFUF010000790.1 GCA_023265235.1 Blastocatellia bacterium | reverse complement strand
TGGGCAAGCACGAGTATCTTTTAAGTGTCCTAAGGCTAGGGCAGCTTCACTAGCAAGCATACTAGCCTCGCTAGCAAGGGCTTCAAGTAACATTGGTACAAGTTCAGCACTACCTAAACACCCAGCAGCAGCAGCAGCAAACCAAGCAGTATCAAAATCACACATCCTCATTGATTTTTCTAATTGTGTCTGTACAGCAGAAGTAGCAGCACGACCAAAGCGTGATAGTGCTTTAACAGAAGCAGCTTTTACTTGAGGGCTTTTATCTGTTAAGGCTTGTGCTATGGCTTCTATTGCCTGTAAGTCAGCAGAATATTTAAGCTTAGAAATAGCATCTATCCTAATTTCTTCATTTTGGTCTTGTAGTAGCTCAAAAGGGTTGCCTTTGTCGTTTAGTTGGAAAATTAAAGTTTGGCAAATACTATTATGTGAAACCGAAGAAGAATCATTAATTTCTGTGTCAATTTTTTTTGACCAAACAATTGTTCCTGTACTGGTGTCAAAAAGCTGTGCCATAACATATAGTTTATCTTCTAGGGAAAGAAAACTAGTAACAAGTATTGCATCTACTCCTAATTCGTGCCCTACTTCCATTGGATTAAATTCTTTGTTTTGATATTTAGCAACCTGACTAGAAGGACGCACAGACAAAGACTTAAACCTGGTAAATTCATTAATCATTGTTTCCTGTAATGCTAGCCCCCATTTTTCATCATAAACCCCGCTAATTTTCTTAGGTGGCATAATGGCTAAAGTCTTGTGTTGCCCAGCAATTAAAGGAAAATCGTCTAATGGAGATTGGCTAGCCTCAGCCTCTACAGGGTTAGTACCAGAAGGAGTAGAATAAATAACAGTACCATCTTTACTAATAGTAAAATCCTGTTTTTGTGTTACGGCCTCTCCAAAAGAACTAGGATCTTTTGAATTACTAATATTATTAGTACTAGGTAGAGATACAGCTAGCAACCCTCCTGCTACTGGCGTAGATGTAGTAGGTTTAGGTGTTTTACGTAGCGATTTAGGGAGGAGTCTATCTAACCAACTTAACCTTACTCTTTCTACAGGGGCAAAAGGTTTGATGATGCCATCTGGCACATCTTTATTAGAAGAGGCTTCTGAGCCAATATATTTTAGGTCTGCTATCATTTCAGCCATTGATTGATAACGTTTTTCCGCATCCTTAGCCATTGCTCGTTCTAATACATCTTGAAATCCAGGTAAAATACTAGAATTTAGCTCTGGTACTGGACGAGGGGTTTGATTACAAACTGCTCTAATAATCTCTCCAGTGTTTTTACCAGTAAAGGCTTTAAGTCCTGTTGCCATTTCATAAAGCACTGTGCCAAAAGAAAAAATATCACTACGTCGATCAATACGATCGCGACGAGATTGTTCTGGAGACATATAAGCAGGTGTTCCTGGTGTTTCTATTATCCCCATCATATCTAATTGACGAGTTAAAGAATTTTTTTCATAAATATTTTTTGCCAACCCAAAGTCTAGCACCTTAGCTTGGCCACGAGGTGTAATCATTATATTTTGCGGTTTAATATCTCTATGAACAATGCCATGATCGTGCGCAGAAGAAAGCGCGTCAGCTATTTGTAACGCGACAGAAATTAATGTGTTATTAGTAAGTGGTTGACCATTAATAGCTTGCTTTAAGGTTTGGCCTTCAATATATTGCATTACAATAAAAAATTGGCTATCAGCTTCCTTAATTTCATAAATCATACAAATGTTAGGGTGGTCAAGCACTGAAGCTAGGCGTGCTTCGCGTGAAAAACGTTTTCGAGCAGTGTCATTTGTAAGTAGTTCACTAGAAAGCAGTTTCAGCACTACAGTTCTATGTAACTGTTCATCATGGGCTTTAAAAACTTGTCCCATTCCACCTTTACCTAATTCTTCCTGCACTTTGTATTGAGCAATCGTTTTCCCTATCATAAAACACCACCCAAAATAAAATTATTTATGTTGCCATTTCCCAGCCCTAAAAGACTAGGCTATTATCAGACGTTGCTAACGCGGCTAACGCGACTAAGAATTTAATTATTAATGCTAATGGATAATATATTGATTTATTAAAATATAGCCTTATTTTATGCTCAATTAAGAGAAAGACAACCATAGAAGCCTTATTTAACTAGATACACATGGAATTTACAAAAAATAAGAATTCTATAGAATCTTAATGCCCTGTAGAGGCATTTGAGAGTAGTTCATTGATTTATCTATGGCCTAGTTTTTCATATTTATATTTCAACAACGGTTTTTTTTCTAGTGCTTCTATAAGTAAACTCTTAGACTGGCTTATGTTTTTTTCTCTTTCTAGCTCAACTTCTGTTGTAGCTTCTAATGATAGTAGTGCTGCCTTTAATGCTTTTGCTTCTAGCAATTTTGGGTTAAGCATAAGGGCTTTTTCTGATGCCGCTAAAGCTTGTTCTATTTCTGATTTAATTTCTTTTCTCTGTGAAAGCCTCCAATCAGCTAGATAATAGTAAAACTCTGTTAGTTTTAGGTAATTTTCTCCACTTTCTGGATTTAATTCTATGGCTTTTCTTAAAGCAACCTCTGCTTTATTAAAAAATTCTTCTGGAGAAAGCCTTTTTGCAATTAAATTACGTGCAGCTAATATTTCTACTTCTCCTAGTCTAAGATATAACTCTGTATTATTTTGATTAAGCTTAATTCCTTCCCCTATAGTGCTTCTAGCTTCGTCTAGTTCTTTAGTAGCGTCTTTGCCTTGGTTAATAGCAAGCTCACTCCTTAC
>JAHFUF010000171.1:7883-8907 GCA_023265235.1 Blastocatellia bacterium | reverse complement strand
GTGCCGTCCCTAACGGGACTCTACATTATGTTTATTACTAACTTGGCACTCACGTGCCAAGCTAAAGGTTGTAAAGTCGCTAACGCGACTTAAGATTAAGATCTTTAGTTTCTTATAATTATACCTTAAGTTGACACCAGTGACACATAGGTTCGCCCCTACAGTAGAATATTATTTTTTTATAACCAATATATACTCTTTGTCTTACTCATTTGAATAACTAATTTCCATTTTACGTACTTTTAGACAAGCGACTACTAAAATTATTGCGCTCAGAAGTAACATAGAAGGAATTGCTATCCAAGGTGAAGAAGGTTCGGCAACAATTGCATAAGGGCCTTCAGAGAATTTTATTGGCGTTAGAGATTGTAAATAATGGATAATAGTCAATTTTTTTAATATAGGAGGCAAAAGGAAACTCATTAATTCCCAAGTATAAAAAACAGTTGCAGGAACAATTGGATTACGAAGAAAAATGCCAAGAAGTAAAAATATTGACCCATACCCTACACACCCTAATACAGAAATTCCCCAATAAGATAGAATGTAATTAAGCCCTGGCCCGTCAAATATATATTGCATACTGGCTTCATAACCGCGCGGGTAGTAAATTAAAAACAAGCACAGTAGTGTAGTTATACTAAAAAGCACACTAGCGGTTAACAGGCCAGAAAAATATTTTCCAATAACCAAAAGTTCTCGTCTAACTGGGGTAAGAAAATAATAATGTAAGCTTTTATTATTAATTTCTGCTCTAAACAAGTTTATAAAGATCCAGCTACAGCCAAAAAATATTACTACTCTTAAAATCAATCCTTCATAAACTTCAGAAAAAGTTCGATTAAGAAACAAAGGGTCTATTAAATTTCTCTTATTGCCAAAATAAACTAACATTATAAAGATTAAACTTGGAGTTAATGCTAAGAAATAAAGCGAAATAGCTCGACGATTAAAAACATTTTTTTTAACTTCTACACGAAAAATTGCTTGTAGTTGTCGCCACCAAAGAGATAAAGGCATTTTT
>JAHFUF010000171.1:0-7873 GCA_023265235.1 Blastocatellia bacterium | reverse complement strand
TCTACTTTTTCATCAGAATATATTTCCACTCTAGAACTCATTTTGCTTAACTCCCTTCAGAACCAATTAAGTACTGATAAATAGCCGTTAAATCATCATCTACTGGATGGATGGATTCAACTTGTAAGTTTTCTTCTAATACTACTTTGTTAAAAAATAAGTAGAACTCATCAGGGTTAACAGTTTTAATAAATAAACCTTTACGGTCTTTATGTAACCTAGCCTCTACTATATCCTCTTGTTGAAATACTTTTGCTGCTAGGACAGAAGGTCGATCACAGCGAATCAAAATTTGTAATGGATGTTCTTGCATTTCACTACGAACACCACGAGTAGCTCCATCTGCAACAATATAGCCATTATTTATTAATACTACTCTATCTGACATCATATCTACTTCGTGTAAAATATGACTAGAAATAATTAAATACATCCCTTCAGCAGAAAGTTGACGAAATAGTGCAATAACTTCTGCCCTTGCCATAGGGTCAAGACCATTAAGAGGTTCATCTAGTACAAGTACTTGAGGGTTATGAGCAATTGCTTGTGCAAGTCTAATACGTTGACGCATACCTTTGCTATAACCTTCTACTTTACGTTTTGCTGCTTCAACCAAATTTACTCGTTCTAAAGCACGATTAGTTAAATTAATTGCTTCTTTACGAACATAACCACTAATTTCTAGGAAAGATTGAATAAAATCACGGCCATTAACCCCTTTAGGAAAGAAATCAAACTGTGAACAATAGCCTAATTTACGAAATAGTTGTTCTGGTTGGTCAGGGGTAAACCCTAGAATGCTAATAGAGCCTTGTGTTGGTCTAAGTAAACCTGACATTAAGTTCATCAAAGTAGTTTTACCAGAACCATTGGGGCCAACTAAACTAGTAATACCACGAGAGATTGAAAGGTTAATACGGTTAACCCCTAAAATCTCACCATAAAATTTAGAGACATTTTCAAAAGTAATCATAAAATTAACTCTTAGGGCTTTTGAAGAAACAAAAGAATAAAAAATTCTTAAGAAATAACTTCATAAGCTTTTACTTTTCTAAATAATAATAATAGACAAATTACACAAATTACTAAAAGTGCTGTCCATGCAGACCAAACAGGAACTTCTATACGATTAGAGTGATTAAATAAGTCTGCTAAAACTGTACGCATTAGAGAACGAGTACTTATAATATAGCCCCATTGTGTTTGAAAAATACCTTTAATCATTGCGGCAATAGCATTAGGAATAAAAAAGATCCCTAATAATATTCCCATTGCAGCAACTCTCCATTTAACCCAAGCAGAAATGGCTTGAGCTATTAATGCTAATAATAAAATCCAAATACCACTACCTAGTAAAATAGCCCCAGCAACCCTAATATTGCTAACTAGCCAAGACATTCCTTCTAAATAGGATTGAAGGAAAAACAGTAATAGCCCTGGTAACCAAGTGATTAAGGATAGTAAAGTTAAAAGAACAGACATTTTACCTAATATATATTCAAAGCGTGAAAATGGCCGACATAAATAGAGTGCTAAGCCATTGTTGTTAATATCTTGTGCTACTAAAGTAGGGCCAATAAACATTGTTATAAAAAACCCAAAAGTGCTTTGAATAACAACAAAGTAGTAGAAAAAGTCTAAGTCTATGGGAATAATCTTATCAATGGGTATTTGTAGCATTGCTAGTGCTGTAGCATTATGGTGTAAATAAACAATTAACATAGCGGCTAGCGGATAGACAAAACAAGTAACAAAAAGTGCTAAAAATAGCTTAGATTGAAAGATTTCTTGGTATGCATAACGAGGTAAAACTAGAAACCTTGACCAACTAGGGGTTAATTCATCTATATAGGGTTTATATTTTTGTTCAAAAACAGCCATTTACTTATCCTCCATTGCTTTGAGGAAAATATCTTCTAGAGAGTCACGCTTAAAGTTTAGTCGACGAATTTGTAGCTCATTTCGGGCAGCAATTTTGTAAAGATCTGCTACTTCAACACCATCTTGGAGAATTACTTTAATTCGTTTTTCTCCTACTAAAGCATACTCACAACCCAGTTTAGCTACTGCTTCACCAAAAACTAGGTTATTACCATAGGTTTCCATTTCTAAGAACTTTCGATTTGATTTTCTCTCAGCTTCTAGGTCACAATAAACTGCAACACAGCCATCTTTAAGAATTAAAATTTCTTCACAGCTTTCTTCTACATCTCTTAGCAAGTGTGATGAGAGTAATATATTAACTTGATTTGTGTCGCGAATATCTCGAATCAATTTTAGCATTCGTTGGCGAGTTGGTGGATCAAGTCCATTAGTCGGTTCATCAAGAATTAGTAATTTAGGCCCATGGACAATTGCTTGAGCTAGCTTAGCTAATTGTTTCATTCCCAAAGAGTAAGTATCGATAGAACGATAACGTGCTTCTCCTAAACCAACAAAAAATAAAGCTTCGTGAGCACGTTCTAAAGCTATACGTGATGGTAGCCCTGAAAGCTCTCCCATCATTCGGACAAAATGAACACAACTCATTCCAGCTATAAAAGAGTCTCGCTCAGGCATATAGCCAATTAAACCACGAATCTTTTTAGGAGCAACTCTAATATCTTGGCCAAAAATACGTGCAGTTCCTTTATTTATTGTGTAAAAGCCAAGTAAGGAATGAATCAGAGTAGTTTTGCCTGCTCCATTTGGGCCTAAAAGCCCAATAGCTCTACCAGTTAATTGCACTGTGAGATTTTTTAAGATAGGACGCTTTCCTAGTGTTACACTTAAATTATCAAGATCAATAATTGGTTGCATAGTTTTTATATTTTATTCATCTTTTATTTACATTTTATTGTAGGGACAGACCTATGTGTCTGTCCTTCTTTCCCATAAACCGATATTTGTTTCTGTTAAATCTACATTTGTTTCCCCTAACCCTACATTTGTTTTCCTTGAGCTAATATTTGTTTCTCTTGAATCTATATTTGTTTCCTTTGAGCTTATATTTATTTCCCTTGACCTAACATTTGTTTCCCTTGATCTAACATTTATTTGCCTTGAGCTAATATTTGTTTCCTTTGAACCTACATTTGTTTCCTTTGAACCTACATTTGTTTCTCTTGAACCTACATTTGTTTTATAAGATAAACCTATGTATTCGCCTTTAGCAGAGGGCGAACACATAGGTTCGCCCCTACTTTTGTTTGACCATCTTTTGAATATTCATTGAATTGGGCAATCCAAGTAAATTAGCTGGCGAGAAGCTAAAAAGACTTAAATCACCATTGGCTAAAAATGTAATTCGATCACCTTGAGCATAAGCACAAGCTAAAGTTGGTTTAGCTGTTACTAAAGATTGAAAAACCTTTACATCTTCACTGTTACTTTTTGCTATTTGGTCAGCAAGTGGAGCAAGTACTGGAGCTAGATTATGATAGAAAAGACCTGAGAGGTTAGCATTAGTACCTTCTGGTAACAAGGCAATAAAATTAGCAGAACGAGTTAAAGTATAACCAGAGTCGCGATAACGTAAGGCTTGATCAACTAAAGCACGACTAGCAGCACCAACAAAGTAGCCATTGCTAAAAGTGTAGTTTAATTCTAAACCAGTGTCTATGGATTTTAAGGTGTAGAAAGTGCGACCATTTAAATCACTCTTTTCTAAGTTTATACCTTTCTTTCCTAATAGTATCATCATACGATTTACTTCTGTAATCAATTTTTCTAAGCTAGACTGTAATTTAGTAGAATCATAAACTTCAAAGATTATTTTCCAAGCTGGAGTTGGTACAATAGGCCCATCAATAGCACTTACAAACTCTCCTCCTAGAGGTGCTGCAAAATCATCAACAATATTTAATTGGTATCTTTGTTGAACTTCTTGTAAATCTTTTGCAAATCGCTCATCAAAGCTACCAATACTTTCTAATAGTTGTTTTACTAGTGATGCAGGGTCTTTAATTACAAAGCCTGTTACTACATTAGCATCTGGAGAAACAAAATCTAATGCTCCAATTGGGCCAGGATCAGCAACCCAAGAAGTAATACCAGTAGTTGTTTGGTTAAAAGAAAGTACAGCACGATTTTGTGTTTTCCCTGAAACAGTTTTTTGCTCTGCAATGAAATGTTTTAAGCTAGTTAAGCCTAATGTTTCATAACTAGCCAATTGTTTTTCATTACCTGGCTTAATTGTAGCAGGAATAATTTTCTCTAGATCTGCTGCTAAAATCACCCCAGCCCCATCTTGGTAAACCTGGGCGATACGAGCATAAAAGGCACCACCAATAAACCCTTTTTGGCCTGATTGAAGGTTTTGAGCAAAATCTTTTAGTTGCTGACTATTTTTACTAACAACAAACAAATCATCAGTCAACCAAACATAGGTATTATGCTTGCTGTTTTCATTAGTTAATGTCAAAGGATCATCAACAATAATTAATGATAAATCTTTGAATAGGTCGCCTGGATTACTCAGTAAGGCTCTTAAACCTACAGCATCTTTTGTTTTGGAAATAATTAATGGACTATTAGGTTCACCATTTTTTTGTATTTCTGTAGAAATAATAATTTCTTCACCTAAATAACGACCTAGTTCTATTATTTTTTCAATCATTTGTTGGTGATTATTAGAGTTGTCATTATTCCACCACTCTTGTAAAGCTGGGTTTTTAGCTAAATGTTTTTGCAAGATTGCATAAGATTGTGCCAGTGAGCTACTAAAATTAGGCAAAGCAGCATAAAACACTGTTTGAGGTGGCACAATATCTAATAGTTCAGTGTTATAACGTACTCCAGCAATAGCTATTTTCTCAATTTCTTTACGTACTGAAGAAAGTGCAGCGAGTAGCTTAGAATATTTCTCTGAATCACGGCTCCAGGAAACCTCATCTTTGATTGGCACAGCCCCTAGGCTAGGATTAGTGCTAAGTTGTTCACCTGCTATTAGGTTTTTTCCTTGACCTGCATAATCTATTTGAACATTGCCATCGATAACAGAAACACGTGAACCTTTAATTCCACTATTGACAGAAAAAATAGTTCCTGTGACAGAAACCAAACAATCACTAGTAGTAACAAAAAGCTTACGTGAACATTGTTTAGCTGCTTGGACAATAATATTGCCCCGTTCTAAATGAATATTAACCCCTTTAGCATTTTCTGTTAGATAAAACTCTGAGCGTTCTTTCATTTCAATCTGTGAGCCATCGCTAAGATTAACAACAGCACCAGCATTTTTAGCAGTACGAATTTTTTCTTCTTCCTTTAACTGTGTTCCTGCTTTAAGCATAATACTATTATCGTCAGCAACTCGATAAACTGCACCTTCAACAATATTTACACTTGCATAAACACTGTCTCCGTTAGGAGAAAACCGTTGAATAATTGGCCAAGTAATAAATGTTAAAGCTAAGATAGCTGCCGCAGCCATTAACCATTTAGTAAATGTTACACGAGGATTATTTACTTGTACAAATTCTCCAATCCTAACAACCTTACCACTACGAGTTTCTTTTAGTGCTTTACGACAGAGTAAGCACTCGCGAGTATGATCTTCAAAAAGGATTGTACGCGCAGCAGATAGCTTTCCACTTAAGTAAGAAGGGATTAAGCTTTGGAAATCTGTACAAGTACGAATTTGATCTATTTCAATGATAGGAGCTTCCTGAGAAGACTCTGAGAGCCTAGCCCAAACTCTTTGAGCCGATGCTTCTACTAAAGCAGCGTCTAACCTTTCATTTTGAATAGAATTAAGCGTTTGTTCTAATTTATTATCTGTAAGTTTTTTGTGTGTCATTATTTTAATACCTCCAAAAACTGTCCAAGTTCTTTGCGTACTTTAGTGCGGGCGCGGTGTAAAATAACTGCTACCATAATTTGCGACATTCCTAATAGTTGAGCAATTTCTTGATTTTCATAACCCTCTAGGAAACGTAATACAAAAACCTCGGCTGCTTTTTTGCCTAGAGTAGAGATTGCTTTTTGAATTTGGCGACGTAGCTCACGGTCTTCTTGCTGATTTTGAGGGTTAAAGTTTGAATTACTAACAGGATGTTCTGTTAGTTGATCAATAGAAATAGACTTAGCACGACTACGAGCACGTACTATGTCTAAAGCAGCATTAATTGCCGCACGAACAAGGTAGCTTTTAGGATTAGGAGAAAGATCTTTGTTTTCCTGGTTTCGCATAACGCGTAAGAATACCGTTTGTAAAACATCTTCAGCGTCTACTGTGTTACCAGTAACGCGATAAGCAGTGCGAAAAACCCGATCATAGTGTTCTTGAAAAAGACTCTCGATATTATTTCGAGGATCTGGTAATGGTCTTAGGTGTGTCACGGCTGCTAGCACAGTGCCCTCCTAAAGTGTTGTGTAATATTTTCTATTTATAAAACGTAGCAAACAAACTTTTATTAACAAAGAAGTAGAAAATGTTTAGCAGATAATTTCTCAGCCTTTTATAGTCACATAATCATCTAGAAACTGTTTATAAATTTATTAAATCAAAGTAAATCTATTAAATCATCGGCTTCTACTGGGGTATGTGTTGAAGCAATAAACTTTTTTACCATTCGTCTAGGAACAAAAGTTTGAATATTTAACAGCCCTTGCTCTTTTAATGGAGTAATTTTATTGAGTAGTGATAACGGGGCAGTATTAAGCGTGCTTAAAAACACCCATTTAGTTGCTCTAGTGATAGCAGAAAATAATATTTTTTGTATTTGTTGTGGACTTAAACTCTTAAAGTGTCCGTTGTTTACTAATTGAGGGATTATTACTGTATCAAAAGTAAGCCCTTGGGCATGTTGGAAAGTTATTAATTTAGGACAATCATTAGTAAAGTCTAATTTGTTTTGGCTCCCATCATTACGATAGTTTGAGAGAATTTTTTTTACTTCTAGTCTAGGGTCTTGTAGTGCTTCAGCAAATTCATTAATTAGTTGTTCATTAAAAAGTAGTACAGCAACACTTTCTCCCTTAACTAATCGATTACGCATTACCTCAATTAGTTTATTTTTTTCATCTTGAGCATTAGCCGCATAGTAGAGTACAGGAGTTTCTTTTTCTCCTTCTGGTATTTTAGCTTCATAAAGATATGCTCTACGGGTTTCAGTATCATCAATAAACTGTGCTGCTAGATTAATAATAAAGGGCGAACAACGAAAAGCCCCGTTTAAGTGCAAAGAATAACGTTGCTTGAGTTTAATTAAAAGCTCTGTACTACTTAAACCTACATCATTAAGCTTGTGCTTATCATCTGCAACTACTGTAATATGCCTAGCAATGGTACTAATAATATCTAATGAGATGCTATCTAATTCTTGACCATCGTCTACTAGGACAAAATCATAAATAGGTACTGTAATGTTATTAGGGCGTACCATATTTAGCATAGAGTGAAAAATATTATCAAAAAAAGAAGAGCCATCAGCAAATTTTATTTTGCTTAAAATCCCTCTACGAATTAGATCAAACTGAGGGGTTTTGTCTTGGTTTTCTGGCAGCACAGTATTTATATGATAACGATAAAAACTTACACACCAAGAATTAAAAGTGGAAATAGCAGTTTCAGAAATATTTAATAAAGATAGTGATGAGCGTAAATAGGCTTTCATCACATTGTTTTGCACAAAAATATGATAGCGATTAGAAGGAATCTTTAGGCTATCAGAAAGATAGCGGGCACGATGAAGTAGTACTTGAGTCTTACCCGTGCCAGCAACACCAAAAATTACTCGATTTTCTGTCGCGCTCATTTCTATTACACGTGTTTGTGCGGGAGTAAGCTCAGATTTAGCTGCTAGTAATGTCTTCATTCCGAAACCTTCTGCATACCAGGCGTAATAATTGGTAGTACCCCTTTTTCTATCACTAATTCTCTGCGTTCTTT
>JAHFUF010000789.1 GCA_023265235.1 Blastocatellia bacterium | reverse complement strand
TGTTAATAGAAGGTATCCCTTTTACTACTATCAGAAAGTTGTTTGAATTTTGAATAGCTAGATCAGAAGCAGTTGCTTTTACAGCAAATAGGTAGTTTCCAACAGGTAGTGATTTACTTGTTCCTACAACAAAGTTAACAGTATTTGAAATTGTTTTGATATCTATTAGGTTTGAAGTAAAAGGACAATCATTTGAATTTACACAAAATGTTGAAACTGTTATTTCTCCAGGAAAATCAGTGCGATTAATATTAAGTGTATAACTGGCACTTTCACCTTGCAAAAGAAACCTAGTAGTTGGAGTGACTGAAAGTGATACAGATTTACTAGTATCTGCTTGCTGAAAATTTGCTACTATGCCAGCTCTTTCATTAATTGTGCGGGCATTATCTCTTTGATTTGCTACTCCTGTAGAAGTTTTTCCAATTTTTACATCAGGGTTAGAAAAGAATGGAACCCTATTACAATTACCGCAAGGGTTATTTGGACTAGCCGTTGACATTATAGTTCTAAAATTATTAACCTCAAAATGGCCAAAGGAAAAAGGAAAGGCACCACTACTAGCACTAGCACCGTTTTCAGGGTTATGTTGACAACCCATATTGTGTCCTAATTCATGGGCAAAGGTTAAATTTCCTATTGCACAACCAAAATTTACTACCGTAAAGCCAAATGAGCTAGAAGCCGTTAAAAATCCTATACCACATAATGCTGAAGAAGAACTGCTACTTAATACCAGGGAAACCAAATCGGCTTTTGCACTATTTCGCATTGTAGCTATAGTAGCATTAGTGCGTATAGAGTTAACTATTGAGCTATATTCTAGGGTTTCTGAAACATCAAATATATCTACTTGTACTAAGTTTAATTTTGTAGAAATTTTACTATTAGCGTAAGCAGTATTAGTAGAATCTATTGATCCTTGTGCATGAACTTTAGCTTGAGCTAGTCCTCCAGCCTCTGCAATGGCTTCTTTGCTATATAATATTAGAACATCAATTCGAGTATTTGCATCTTCTTGTATTGGACTTTCTGTTTCTAAACTTTTAGAGGAATTATCAGTATTTTGGGAAAAATCAGAAGGATTTTTAGAAGCTTTTGTTATAGGAACAAGTTTATCTAATGTAACACTAGAAGAAATACTAGTTTCCTTTGCTGGTTCAGGCAGAATTATTGGCCCAGTGCATTCAGGAAATTTGTTTTGATCAATAAGGACTATTTTATGAGTATCTTTGCTTATAGGAATTATTTGGTATACAGACTTATTAGGCGTATAGATAAGACCTGTCATTAAGTCATCAATAATCGTTAAAATTACGTCAAACCCATCTCCATCAGTATTATATATTTTACCTCGCCAAGTGTAGTTTGTTGGAGAACGTTTTTCTAAACTAGTCTTTGTCACTTTGTAAACTTCTTGGTCAAGCAATTCAAGCTCTATTTTAGAAACTTCTTCAGACGCTAATGGACGAAAATTTATTTCTAAAAGGCTTTCTTTTACTATGTGAGGTTTATTTTTATTACCAGTAACTAAATTGTTGTCTTGAGTTTGATTGTTAGTATAAGTAAAAACACGGTTTGTATCTTGAAGGAAATAGGCTTGAGTGTAATTTTGTGAAGGAGCTATTGTTAGGCCAAGAAGGAATATAAATCCTATCAAGTATAATTGTTTACTCAACATCTTTTGGAAATTTATATATTTTTTCAAAGCTACCTCTTTTATCAATAGTATTTTATAGTTTTCAAGTATTATCATATAAGCTTTATTAAGAATATAATAGCTTGCTTATAGACAATATTAAATCTGATGGAATTAAACAAACTAATTCGCTTAGCCTATTCTGCTGAAAGAGCCGCCGCATTTGCTTATCAAGGCCACGCTGGTTCTGTAAGTAATGTCGTGGAAAAAGAAGAGATAAAGAAAATAGAAGATGAGGAATGGGAGCATAGGAATAATTTACTGCGATTTATGAACAAGCTTTCTATTAAACCCTCTATTTGGTATGAGATAAAGTTTTATATTATAGGGAAGATAATTTGTTTTTCCTGTTATGTTATTGGTTGGTTTATGCCTATGTATTTTGCTGGTCGGCTGGAAAGCAATAATGTTAACGAATATATATTGATGGGTGAATTGGCCACTAACACTAAAATTAACGATGAATTGCAATGTATTGAACAAATGGCAATAGTAGAAAAACAACATGAAGTGTATTTTCTAAACAAAGTCGCTAATCATAAAGCATTGCCATTATTTCAAAAGATATTTAGTTGGGGTGTTGGTTATAGTTATAACAAGATGTCTGCTCTTGAGTAGGGGCGAACCTATGTGTTCGCCCTCTTAAAGAAAAAGAGGAAAAAGAGGAAAAAAAAGATAAAGAAAATAAAGAAAATAAAGAAAATAAAGAAGGGCGAACACATAGGTTCGCCCCTACTTAGTTTGTCTTTCTAGTAGTAACAATTTCGTTTGCTGCTGCCCATTGGTTAATGTCTTGTTTGTTAATTACAGCTGCCATTAAATCGGGAAAAAGGTCTGGAGTACAGGCAAAAGAAGGTACTCCAAACCCTGCCATTATCTCTGCATTTTTATGATTATAATAGGGTGCGCCTTCGTCATTTAGCGCAAGCAACGCTACAAACTGCACTCCTGAGCTAACAATAGTAGCAACTCGTTTTAACATTTCCTGATTATTCCCACCCTCATACAGATCGCTAACTAATACTAAAATAGTCTCTTCTGGTCGGCGAATTAGGCTTTGACAGTAACTGAGCGCACGATTGA
>JAHFUF010000170.1 GCA_023265235.1 Blastocatellia bacterium | reverse complement strand
TTAGAGAAAACCCTCTATAGTGCCTTACTTGGGCGTTGTGAGCCAGCAGAAGCAATTCGAGAAGTTCGTGCTAACCTAGATATCTTACCAGCAAACCGCGAACTAGCCATTGGTGAAATTGAGCTTAGAGAAGTAATTAACCGTGAACGTAGATTGCGTCAAATGCTTTCTAAATTAACAGCCTATGACTATATCATTATTGACTGTCCTCCTGGGCTAAACCTTTTAACTATCAATGCTTTAGCCGCTGCTCAAATTGTGCTAATACCTGTTTCTACTTGGCTTGCATTAACTGGTATTGGAGATTTAGCAGAGGTATTAGCAGAACTGGTTCGCGAATTTAGTTTGAACGTTACTATTTATGCTGTACAAACATTTTTTCGCTCAGGAGTAAGAGAGTCAGAATCTTTACGAGAACGCTTAAAATCAGACTTTGGTACTAATCTGCTTAACTCTACTATAAATCTTAATACTGCTATTTCCACCGCTACTGCAGAAGGTCGCCCAATTATCGATTATCCAAATACAGCAGGTTATGTAGACTATGCTCGTTTAGCCAAGGAGGTTGCTACCCGTGTCGCAAAAGAAGACAAAGCCACGCGTAAAATCCGCAAAGGCTGACTTGCCAATAGAAAACACTCCTATACTTGAATCGCCTATTCGTAGCTCTCCAGCTACACGCGCTTTGCGTTTTCTTTTGGGCAAAGACCCTTATCCAAGTACCAGCGATATAGAGCAAGAAAATAACCTTAATAGCCTTGATGCCTCTTTAGATAAAGCTGAAGATTTGATCTCTACACAAAATAGTTTGATCTCTACACCGATCTCAAATCCTGTTAACCCGATCTCAAATTCGATCAATTTGATCTCAAATTCGATCAATTCGATCTCACCAGCGATCGAATCACCAAAAATTGATCTCGCTTCGATCGAAAACCCTCGATCTGACTTTGAGATCAGCACGATCGCTAGTTCCTCTAGAGCTAGCTCTAATATAGATAGCTCTCAGAGCCAGCTCCAGAAACAATCTATTAATTCTGAAAAGCTCACACAGAGCCAGCTACATTTGAGCCAGCTCACACAGAGCCAGCTCTTAGCGAGCCAACAAGAAGATTTTGCTTTTTCATCAGAACCGTCAAGCCAAGTTTCGACACCTATTGAAAAAGATTTAATGATTGAAATTCCTCTACCTTCACGTTCAACCCCATTAGGTAAACGTGAAGCTTCTCCTATTACCCTTAATTGGCGTGCGGTTGAACATACACGAATCCCACAAGTTGTTTTTGATGAAATACTTCCTCAAATTCCACCAATGGCACAAACCCCCTATTTACAACTACTACGTTTAACCCTGGGTTTTCAACGCAGTAGTTGCCACATTAGCTTAGAAACCTGGGCTACACGTTGTAACCAATCCCTAGCATCCATCAAACGTCAAGCCATTATTTTGCAACAACGAGGACTTCTAAAAAAGGAAAGCGTAGTCTTTGGTGGTTCGGCTCGTGGTTCTTATTTTTGCCCAGTTATTCCAGGGGTTCTTAATGATGATTCTGTAAAAGAATCTGCTAAAAAAGTATCTTTAGAACCAGCTAGAGAAAAACAGAGCCAGCTCACACAGAGCCAGCCCTTAGCAAGCCAGCTCACACAGAGCCGGCTCACAGAGAACTACATGAAATCTGATCAGATCGATCATGAAAATAAAATAGATCATCATGAAAAACAGGTGATGACGATTTATCAAGATTTAACCAGAAATCGTGCAACCTTGGCAGATCTCTCAGCCTATCGCAAGATCGCTTATTTAGGAGCAGAAACAATAATTTTCTATATGCAGCAAATCTTTGAACGTAGCCTAGAACCTATAGGTTCATTTGCTTATTTTACCAAAGCCGTAGTAAAAGCAACTCAAGAGCAACAACATAGCCGTGCTTCTCAGAGACGCAACTTAGAAAAAATAGTTGAACGTGTACGTCAAAGCCGTGTTGGTTCTCGTATATCAGTTTCTGATTTAATAGAAGAAATTAAGCGGGCTTGTATTCGTGATAATGTAAGCTACAATAACGATTTAGTTAATGAAATATTAGGTGTTTAGCCTGAACCCTTTTAGTCAAATAGGAATTTTTATGGATAAAAAAAATAGTGACTTTAAGAATCAATTTTTTACTAATTTGCTAAACGAATATAATCAAGTCCCTGGCTATGAAGCGGCTTATGAGAAATGCCCAGAATGCGAGCGGCTCGTACCACGTTCAGAAATAGAAGCTTTTGTAGGAATCTGTGGATGGTGTCGTGGGTATTATCTACGCGAAGAACTACGATTTGATAGATAGTTGTTTCTAAAATCGCCTTAACCCTTCCTCTTAAGCTATCACAAGTGGGTTTTTAAGAACTCAGCCGCTAAAATCGCCTCCTATGCATTTATAGAATGGGTTTTTGAACCATAACTGAACAAAAAATCAGGCTAATAGTTTTGTAACAGCTATCCATTAAACATTATCAGTAATAAGCAAAATGGGTAAACCTCTAAAATAAAATATTCAAATGTAGGGGGGAACCTACGTGTTCGCCCTTTTTATCAGGATCTTGCTCCACCTAGTAAGATATTTTTAGCTCTCGCTCCTTTTAGCACTTCTGTTTGAGGGTCAAGTTGTAGATATTTAGCTCCTGATAGCTTACAACCATCGGAGAAAGTAGAAATTTGAGTAGGTGCAATCATTGCTACACCATAACCTCGTATACGAGAAAATTCTAAAAAGCCTCGTGCTAGCTCCATAGAACTAAAAATAGGTACAGTTAACCCTTCAGAGGTCTCAAAGGCATAAACAGCTTCGCCTATATCACGTTGAATGTAATAAAAAATTTGGCTAGCAATTACATTATTTGCACTCATTTTAGTTCCTTTTAGTTTGTAAGTATTTGGTGAAATTTGATCTTACAGCATTTTAACAAATTAGGTAAATAGGGCTTTTGCATCCTACAAAAACAAAATGCCAGTTGTTATTTTTTTACAACTGGCATAGGTGGACAAATATTTGTCTAACTGTTGTCCAAGTGGACAAAATAGTTTTTATGCTTTTGCCCAAGCCTTAGCAAATGCTTTAGCAAAATCTGTACGAGAAGCAGATTTGTTATTTGCCCAAAAATTAGCAAATACGGTATTAAATTTTTGCTCGTTTGTACTTCCAGCAGTGATACGAAGCTTTTGATAAGCATCTCCATATTTACCAAGAAAATCAATTTGATCAGAAGCTTTGTTACCATTCTTAGCAGCAAATTCTGGTACTAATCCTCTAATTTTGGCTGCTGAAATAGCAGCATCAGGCTTAGCCCCATCTCTAATTTGTAGTAAAGCTGTCATTAAACCTGAGCGATATTTGCTACTACTATCGTGAATATAAACAGCATTAGAACTATTAGGATCCGCCTGCTGTGCTGCTTTAGCACGATCAACTACTGAGAACAATTGATTAATTTGATCACCTTGTGGTGTTCCTGTGTCAGGAATACTAATATTTACATATTGTAATCCTACAGCATTACGAGAAGCTGTTTCGCTCGCAGGTATTTCTGCTGAGTCACGGAAGTCAACCTCAATACCAACCTTACGATTAGCCTTAATCCAGTTGAAAGGATCTTTTAAGTCTTTAGGATTGGCAGGAGTTAAATTAATTTCTGGTGACGCACCTCGATAAACACCTGGTTGGACTTCAAAGAAACTCATAACTCCATTTGTTTCAGCATCTATGTCAACGGCTGTGCGAGCTACTTCATCACCTAGGAAAGATTGAGCCATTTGCTCTGCTAGTTTTGGATCATCGAAAATCTGTCCTACTTCGCGATTTCTAATTAATCCACCACCAGTAAAGTTTTGTGAGCCAATAAATGTTTTATTATCAGCTACAATGGCTTTAGCATGCAGATAATTACGATTCATATAATCTGCTTTAATACCAGACGCTTGAAGCAAGTCTAAAGCACGTTTGTTAGGTTCAACTTGAGTAGGATCTTCAGCCGAAGGCTCTCTCCTACCTAAAAGCACATGAACATCTACACCACGTTGTTTGGCTGCAATTAGTTTGTCAATAATTGCTTGATCACTAAGGCTTTGATTATAAACATAGAGTCTGTCTTTAGATCCATCAATTATCTCGCCAATACGTGAGTTAGCATTATCAGGTGTTAGGACTAGGTACTTAAAGCTAATATCAGAAGTGGTTTGACGGTTCCAATCACGTTCAAAAAGGGTTGCTCCTTCTTTAACAGCAGCGTTGCGAGTGTCTTCAACCCAGAAGTCAATGTTATTCCATTCAGGTTTAGCCCCTTCGCCCAGTCCACCTTTAGTAAGGTTTCCTGTACCAAAGAGCATATCGCGACCATCAATAATCATAAACTTAGCGTGGTCAACATTGTTGTTACTATTAAATTCAGGAGGAGTTTCTTGTACCTGTACACCAGCAGCACGAAGTTCAGTTGCTTTTTCATCAAAGTTGCTAAACTCCCCTACAGGCTTAGGTTCAAGCATTACACGAACCTGAACACCACGTTTAGCAGCAGCTTTTAAGGCTTCTGTAACACCAATTTCAGTAAGTTGATAGACTTCTAGATCAACAGTTTTAGAAGCACTATTGATTGCATCAACAATAGGTTTGCTAGTGGAGTCTGGCATTTTGTGAATACGGATTTTTTCTGCTTCTTGGGTAATATCCCCAGTGATAATACCAGTAGTTTTAAGATCACTCATAAATGTATTGGTAAGATCTCTTACTACTCCAGGATCATTTGTAATTTCGCCAAACTCTCTATTGTTATAAAGCCCGCCGCTAGTAAAGTTTTGTGAACCAATATAAGCTTTGTTATCGGCAATCATTGCTTTAGCATGTAAGGTTTCATACTTACGATAGTAGGCTACATCAATGCCTGCTGCCTCTAGCTTAGCTTTTGTTTGGATTGCTTTATCTGTACTACTACGGGGGGAATTGATCATTACTTTTACATCTACACCGCGCTGTTTGGCAGCAATTAAACGATCAATCATTGGCTGATCAGAAATGCTTTGGTTATAAACCAAAAGTTTTTCTTTTGCACTATCTATAAAATCGAAGATCTTTTGACTAGCGTTATCAGGAGTTACAACTAGGTTCTTAAAGTCTATTGCTGAAGTGTCACGACGTTCCCAGTCAGCGTCAAAGAGTGCAGTAGCCTCGCTAGCTGATTGTGTACGAGTATCTCTAACCCAAAAGTCACGATTAGGAGTGTCATTTTCTCCTAATCCGCTTCTAACTAAGTTTCCTGTACCAAAAAGCAATTCTTTTTTGTCAATTACCATAAACTTAGCGTGGTCAACTTTGTTACCTTGGCTATAAATCTCAGGAGTAGCTTTTACTTCAATACCAGCAGCACGTAGTGTTTCTTCTGCAGGTTTATTAGCATCTTTAATTCCTACAACTTGAGGTTCAAGCATTACACGAACCCTAACCCCACGAGCAGCAGCTTGTTTTAGTGCCTCCATTACTTTAGGTTCAGTAAATAGGTAAATAGAAACATCAACACTGTCTTTTGCTCGGTTTATTGAGTCAACTATTGGAGCGGCTGTAGAGTCAGGCATTGGGAAGAGCTTAACTTCTTCTGTTCCTGGAGGATCTATTGGAGGTTTGGTAGTTTTTGTTAATTCTTTTAAGAGTAGGTCATAGCTTAAACCTGTCACGCGAGCCTGCTCAACCCCAGAAAGCGCAGTAAGTTTATCAAAAGCTTCAGTAGGGAGGTCGCCAACCTTTTTTGCAAACTCCTGTTCAATAGTCATATTCTTTTTGCCAGTTTCTCTAATCAAACCTTCATCGAGCTTAGTAAGACGAATAGCAATATTATCTGGCAGCTTTTTAATTGTAGTTTGAGAAAACCCTAATTCTTGTAAGCGAGTGCGAGCCGTTGCCACATCTGGATTAGGTGTTGGACTAGGGGTTGGGCTAGGAGTTGGTGTAGGGCTATTTAACTCTGCTACCATTTGCTCCAAGGTAAGACTGGAAATACGTGCTTGATCTGCTCCAGGTAAAGCAATTAACTTGTTGTAAGCATCTTGAGATAAGGAATTAATCTTACCAGCAAATTCTTGCTCAATAGTAAGATTTTTCTTTGCTACACCTTGGAGTACAGTATCCTCTAAGCCAGCCAGCTTTGTAGCAGAATCATCAGAAAGCTTTTTAGTAGTTGTTTGAGAAAATCCTAGGTCTAATAAGCGAGTTCGATCTTCTGTTGCTCCAACTGTAAGAGCCGTTTTAGTAGATAGAGTATCAGTAGTTGAAAGAGTTAGGTTTTGAGATAATGTTGGTCGAGCAGCCTGTGTTCCACTACTAGTAGTTTTAATCGTCTCCATCACCATTTTTACTAAATCATTAAAAGTGTCTAGTACTTTATTGATGTTTTCTAACGCAGAAGTTTCTTGTAACGCAGAGTCAGTTTTTTCTAGCACCTTACCAGCTTGTAGTCGATCGCTATCTTTACCAAAATCAACAACATGTTTGATTTTTCCTAAGGACTGTTCCGTTTGAGCTTGGCGTATTGCAGAGGTTTGCTCACCAGACTTAGAAATATTTCTCATATAACTTGTTAAAGCTTCACGAGAAAAGTTAGTTGGTTGATTTTTTGAGCTTAAAGACGCGCGTTGGGTTAGCTGTGCGGCTAATTGCTTTTGTACAAAGCTATTACCAACACTTAATTTCCCGCGTGTAAATTGTTCTGACAAGCGATTATCTCGATTAGGATCAGCTACTTGGCGGAAGTTTTCTTGTTGTTGGGGGGTGCTAGGTTTTGCTTTAGCACTTTCCTGCATTTGCTGGTGCAGAGCTTCTAGGGCTTCCCCTGAGCTTAATTTCACATTTCGTACAGACATAAAGATCTCCTTAAACCTTTATTAGGAAATAACTTTTACCTGTAGAAATATGTATTTTTCTGCAAGTAAACATATTTTTAGTTAGATTTGATAGTATAAATAGATAAGGGTTGTGGATATATGGATTTTAAGCGGCCTTAGTATCCCACAATTGGTGGGTAGGTTTTATATTTTATTAAAATGACGGTTATTATACCCAGATCCATCTCAAGTCCAAGTATAGTAACACAGCTTAAAATAGTTTGAATATAGAAGAGTCGTAATATTTTCTAAATTTCCCTGATAATTTTTTGCTAAACGTGAAACGGGCTAACTACTTGCTATTAATAATGGTAAAGAAAAATTTTGTTGTTAGAGCCTAGTAAAATATAATTTATGGCTAGCATAATATGCTACGGTAGAATAAAATTTGTTTTTTATTCCACCATAGCATTAGTTGCTATAGCATTGATTCTAAAAAATACTCTATTGCTTTAGGGGGTAAATACATTTCATAGTCCGTACCTTTATAGCCACCGCGATTATGATGAGCTATTTTGCGTACCCAACCAAGCAAGTTAAAAATTTCTAAGATATCTTGAATCCTACGTTTACTTAACCCTACTTCTTGAGCCAAAATGGTTTGCCCTCCAAAAAAGCGTCCTTTGGCTGATATATCTCCAAATGCTTTACGATAACACTTACGTAAGGTGAGTTTTGAATCTTTATCTAGGTAAGGTACTTCTTCATCTTCAATCCAATGCCAAGCTTTTGTATAAGCTTGCCAGTAACTAGGAGAATCAACAGCAGCTTTTTCTATTTCTGGAAATGTCTGCCATTTTACTGTCACCATACGTCGAAGAAGTTCAACGTCGGTTCTTAGTCGGCTAGGAACTTCTATTACTACGGTGGCTTTCACTGCTACTATAGCACTGTTTTCTACCGCAGAACTTATTGCTACTATAGCTGTACTTTCCAGTGTGTTTGTTGTTGGCTCTGCTACTATATTTGATGATTCATTAGCTTTATCCTTCTGTTCTATAGGGCTTTGGCTTGTTTTGTTCATTTCTGCTACCGTAGCACTATTTGCTGGTATAGCACTACTTTCCACTATAGCATTAGATTCTACATGCAAATTCTCTACAGTAGCGTTATTTTCTACTATGGGTTTATGTTCTACGGATGAATTTTCTACAGTAGCGTTATTTTCTACTATGGGTTTGTGTTCTACGCTAGCATTATTTTCCGCTGTAGAAGAAGGATGAGAAAAAGCCTCTGCCATTACTTCTTCCATAGACTTAGGGCGTTGCATAAAAATGGGTTTTATTTCTAAATGATCGCCAAAGAAATTTTTCTTGTCTGTCATTTTCTTATCTGTTTTTTTGTCTGTAGGGGAGGGATCTAGTATTTTCTTATCTGCTGATTGTTTGCGAGTCACTAAATAGCACCTCCTGAGCAGAAGTCTGAGCAATTTTTAGTGCTAATTGCCGATAGTCATCAGCAGCACGAGAGCGAGGACTATATTCTAAAATTGTTTCTCCTTGTGCGGCAGCACGGGTTACTTTTGTATCAAGACGAATTTCTGGTAGTACCAAATTTCCATAAGTTTCTTTTAAGTAATCAACTACAATTTTAGCAACACTAGTAACACCGTTTTGGAAAGTAGGAATGATTCCTAGAATTAGTGGATGGCGACGAAAAAATTTTTCTGTATGTTCAATAGATTCAAACGCATGTGCTACGCCTTGAACCGAAAGTGTGTCTGCTGAGCAAGGGATAACCAGTTCATCAGCATAACAAAGTACATTTTGCACCATTAAAGAAAGTGATGGGCCACAGTCAAGTAAAACAAAATCATATTCTTCAGCAAAACTACCAAGTTGTCTTTCTAGCGTCCATTCTCGTGCTGGTAATGCGTGCATTTGCATTTCTGCCATAGCAAGCTTTTTATTAGAAGGGATAATATCAAAACCTTGTCGTAATTTTTGTTTTACTTGGTTGATAGGAAAATCTGAAATTAAAATGTCATAAAGTGTAGGTGTATTGTCACGATCTAATTTAAGTCCAACT
>JAHFUF010000169.1 GCA_023265235.1 Blastocatellia bacterium | reverse complement strand
TAGCGTATTTTTATTCCTAACTTTTCACCATCGCCAAAAACTTCCATGATTTTTTCTGGTTGATAAGAAAGCCCTAAAATTACTTCTTCCACACCAGCTTTTTTTAGCATTTCTAGTTGATAATAAAGAAAGGGGCGATTAGCAATAGTTGTGATAGGTTTAGGAGTAGAAAGAGTTAATGGACGCAGACGTGTGCCTTTACCACCGGCTAAAATGACAGCTTGCATTGATAAAACCTCTAAATAAAAAATAAAACCCAAATTTTAACATATAATTTTAGTAGTGAGAGCAAGACAAGATAATAGTGTTTTTTTTTGCTAATAGTTGTAACATCTACATTTGTTTTTCTCACTTTAATTACGGGGAAGAAAGAATAATGTCAGAAAACTTGCAAGAGCATAATATTAATGTTACTAAAACTGCTAGATATTACACGCTAGGAGATATCAGTAGTGCAGAAGAAGTTTGGGTTGTTTGTCATGGACAAGGGCAGTTAGGTTCTTATTTTATTAAATCTTTTCAAAGTATTGTTAAAGAAAAACGTCTGATTGTTGCCCCAGAAGGGCTTTCACGCTTTTACCTAGATAATATGGGTGGGCGAGTTGGTGCCTGTTGGATGACTAGAGAAGATAGGTTGAATGAAATTGAAAACTATGTAAACTATTTAGACCTAATATATGGAGAAATTATAGCTTCAACTACCAATCCTAATATAAAGTTACATGTGCTAGGGTTTTCTCAAGGAGTCGCAACTGTTTGTCGGTGGGTAGGACTAGGTAAGCCAAAACCAATAGATAAATTAATACTTTGGGGCGGAATAACACCTCCTGATTTAGATTTAGTCGCAACTAATTCAATATTTTCTCACCTAAAAATATTTTTAGTAGTAGGAAATCAAGATCAATTTGCTGATGCTAGTGTAGTTGCTCATGAAGAAGAACGATTAAAAAATGATAACCTATCCTATAACTTAATTACCTATGAAGGCGGACATCAACTTAATATAGAAGTGATTAAAGATTTAGCAGAGCGTTAGTTAAAAGTAGTTTTTTAACTAATAGATAATATTATCGGAAATAGCTAAAACTGTAATGTATAGCAAGTCTAGCCCCGTTAGGGGCTTTTGATAGTAGCCCAGTCCTTTAGGACTTGGGCTTAAGGATAATAAATTAAATTATGAGATCAGGGCCAATAGCTATTGAAATTGCTGCTTGTACAGACGTAGGGTTAGTACGTAAAAATAATGAGGATTATTTTTTAGTCGTAGATTTGGCTACAGGAAAATCTTTGGGGGATATTTACAAAGGCGAAAAAACTCCCAGCACATTATCGATATTGTTAGCAGTTTCTGATGGTATGGGAGGACAATTAGCAGGAGAAATAGCTAGTCAATTGGCAGTTAATACTTTATGGGATAATTTACTTAAGTCTTCAAGTGTTGCTCCTTATGATAGATTGGTTAAGGCAGTAGAAGATGCTAATTATCAAGTGTTTCGTGAAGGCCAAAGGCCAGAATATCGCGGAATGGGAGCAACTTTAACTGCTGCATTAGTTGAAGGTGATCAGGTTTATATTGCTGAGGTTGGCGATAGTCGCGCTTATCTTATGAGGGACGGTCGTATTAAACAGGTAACTACAGATCAGTCTTTAATAGAAGTATTAATATCTAGAGGGGTAATGTCCCCAGCTGATGCAGAAAAATCTACTAATAGAGGAGTTTTACTACAAGCTATAGGAGCTAAAGAGGAAATCCAAGTAGCCGTTACCTCTTTACCATTGCAAAGTAATGACTACTTGCTTTTATGTAGTGATGGGCTTTCTAACAAAGTGAAAGCACTTGAAATGGCACAATTTATTACTAAACGAGGAGCAACCCAACCTGCTTGTCAAGATATGATTGTGACTGCCCGTCATCGTGGGGGAGAAGATAATATTACTGCGTTACTAGCTAAATTTAATGGTTTAGGACTACCAACTAAAATTTCTACTGGCAATATTACTACTACTTTACAAGCACTGTCTACTTTTGATCCAGATCGACCAAAACAAAAGCGGCGCACTCAAAGATTATCTTCTCCACTTGTTATTACTGATAAAGCAACTAGATATTCTAGTACTGTAGGAGGGTTAAGTGGTAATAATAGAGATCTTGCTAGCTATCCGCAAAGAGAATTATTAATGGCAGAATTTGAACGTCTTTCCCACCATTTAGACAAAGCCTCAGACTCTTTGCGTGTAGAAATGGAGGTTTTACGAACAGCGGCAGAATGGTTAGAACAAGGAGGGGCAATTAATCGACAATTGCCAGAAATATTTACCAAAATGCGAAGCGCGGAATCAACTTTAGAACATACTCGGAAAACTATTAATGAAGCAAAAGAACTATTTAAGAAAAATGATTAAAATACTGGACTAAGTTGAGGAAAGCATTGTGTCAGTAGAATATAAACCTAACCGTTACTTTTTAGGCTTGCTAATGAGAGCAGGGTTTACTCGTAAGCAATCACATGAAATATTTAGCATGTTATTTACACATATTTGCGATACTTTGCTTACTGGTAAAGCGGCTCAAATAAAGGGTTTTGGCACATTTCAAATTTATTCTAGAGATAGTGAAAAGCTAAATAATGAGTTTGGAAATCAAAAAGAAAGGTTGATTAGATTCTACCCTAGTAACGCACTTAAGCTATTAGTTGAACATATTGCTCAGCAAGTAATTCCTGATTTACCAGAATCTATAAAATTACCAGCAACCAACATACCTTCAAAAGTACCAACTTTGCTACCAACAAGTAATTTAGCTAATTATGAAGAAGATTTTCCTACATTACCAGATGTAGAATTAGGACAAATTGCTTTATCGATAAAAAATGAATTATCTAAAAATGAGCTTACTCTTGAACAACGTGTAGCAGAATTTGACCTCCATTATAATATTGGTATTGCTTACAAAGAGATGGCACTTTATATCTTAGCAATAGAAGATTTAGAAAAAGCAATTAATTTACTGGAAAACCCTTTAGTAAATAAACAACAAGAACAAAGATATATTCAATGTTGTGAGACGCTTAGTTTATGTTATAGCGGTATAGGAGATTTTCATGAGGCAGAAAAATGGTTATTAAAAGGAATAGAGCTAACTAATCAAGGAGATACAGAATACAAAGCTTTGCGTTATGATTTGGCATTACTTTATGAAGCTACTGATCGTATAGAGCAGGCTACAGAAGCTTTTTTTGATGTTTATGCGATTGATATTAATTTTCGACGTGTAGCACAAAAATTAAAAACCCTACAAAGCCGCTATATCAAAAAGGCTCGTGATGAACGCCGAAACCAGCTTATTCCTGTTCTAGTTCGAGGTAAGACAATAACAGGAGAACGGTTTGAAGAAGAGACATTAATTGTTAATGTTTCAAGACGAGGGGCTGGGCTGCATATTTCTTATCAACCACAGCCAAATAGCTTTTTAGAATTGCGTTTTTCAGATGCTCAGATAGTCAAAGTTGCCAAAATAGTTTGGTGTACCCCTACAACTAATCCAACAGGAGGCTTTTACGCAGGGGTATTAATTTACCATGAATCCCCAAAGTGAAAATTACTGTTTAATAATTTTAATAATGAGTAGGGAAAGGCTGACATTAATGTCAGCCTTTTACCTTAACTAGCACTAGCAGCAGGACGAGGAGCTTTTTTGTTTTCTTTTGCTTCTTTAACTTCTTCAGTAGGCTCTTCTGGGAAGAGTCTATCAATTATTGGTAGGCTAAGAGTTTTACGTACTTCTTGTTCAATCCTAGTACATAATTCTTTGTTTTGAGCCAAAGAATTTTTTACATTGTCACGACCTTGACCAAGACGCTCACCTCTATAAGAAAACCAAGCTCCGCTTTTATCAACAATCTTATGTTCTACAGCCATATCTAATAGATCACCAGTTCGGGAAATACCTTCTCCATACATAATATCAAACTCTACTTCTTTAAATGGTGGTGCCACTTTATTTTTTACTATTTTGACACGAGTACGGTTACCAACAATACTTTCACCATCTTTAATTGGGCCAATACGACGAATTTCAATACGTACAGAGGAATAGAATTTTAGTGCTCGACCACCTGTAGTAGTTTCTGGTGAGCCAAACATAACTCCAATTTTTTCTCGTATTTGATTGATAAAGATTAAGCAAGTGTTAGAACGAGATACAGCTGCAGTTAATTTACGCATTGCTTGTGACATCAAACGGGCTTGCAGTCCTGGTTGACTGTCGCCCATATCGCCATCTAATTCTGCACGAGGTACTAGTGCTGCGACAGAATCAATAACTACTACATCAAATGCTCCAGAGCGTGTAAGATGTTCAGTAATTTCTAGAGCTTGTTCACCACTATCAGGTTGTGAGATAAATAATTCGCTAATGCTAACGCCTAGCTTACCAGCATAGTCTGAATCTAGTGCATGCTCAGCATCGATGTAAGCAGCATTACCTCCTAAGCGTTGGGCCTCGGCTACTATATGCAGGGCAAGAGTAGTTTTACCAGAACTTTCTGGGCCATAGATTTCTGTAACACGCCCACGAGGAACTCCGCCAATACCAATAGCTGCATCAATACTAAGACAAGTTGAAGAAATCGCTAAAATATCAGCTATTTTTTTATCACCTAAGCGCATAATCGCGCCTTTACCAAACTGTTTCTCAATCTGTGCTAAAGCCATTTCAATAGCTTTGCTACGTTCTGCTTTTAGATCTGCCATAATTAATGTTGCCTTTCTATGTTTATAATTTTTTATTGATTTAGGTTATTGTTGCCAGTAAAGCTATTAGTGAAATATAGGCAAAAATCTACCTAATGTCAAGCAATAAATGCCGAGAAATTTTTTTACATTCAGGGTAGATGCAAAAAATTTTCTTTTCTGACAAATAAAGGCTGTTGTGTTAGGGAAAAGTCTTAAAACCCTATTTACTAGAATATACAAAATGTTATTGAGGCTTTGAGGAGGATTTTTCAATTTGGCTCTCTAATTCTATCTTTTTATTAGCACGTTGTTGATAAAGAGTATTTTCTAAATCTGTCAACTTAGTTTTCAATTGAGAAAGGTTGTTTTCTGCTTGTTCTTTATTATACTCTTGTTCATTGATTTTAATATATTTACTGTAACTTTGATTACCTTTATCATCAACAGAAGTCACATTAAATAATTGTAATGCCGATTCAAATTGGCCTATTTCCTTTCTTATTTCATTACGTTCTTTTATTGTCGCTGATTCACCTTCATAACTAGCTAATTTTTCAGCCGCTTTTTTAGTTGCTTGCTCACGGCGATAATGCTCTATTTCTCCAGGTGCCAATCCAATAATGTCTAATTCTCCTTCTGGTAGCGAGGCTAGCTCGTTGATTGGCAAGCTAAAATTTCCAATACCACGTTTTGCTTGATAATGTAGCGGGATGCCTAGGATAGTTCTTTGGTAATCAATACGTACTATAACTTGATGGTTTGGAGGGTCAACAGTGATATGTATATTTTCCTTAGGAATTTGGAGACCTCTTTGTTCAACAGCAATTTGAGTGCGGCTGCGCAGGGTTTTAACTGTAGTATTTGAATCTCCAAGTGCTACACGCAGGTCATCTTCTAATAAACGCCTTTGAGAGTATTGCATCGTGAAAGTTACTACAATGTAAATAATTAGGACTGCTATAGAAAATTCTACCATTCGCTTAACAAAAACACGGCTGGCATGTTCATTTTCTTCTTTTTTGGCTTGTTCTTGCATAGCCGTTAGAGGCTCAAAAGCATTAGGGTTAATTTGCTCAATAATTTGTCTAAATTCTGGGACAGTACCAATATCTTGCCAGGGAGCATTACCTAAGCGTGCTTTATGGGTATGGCGTATACGTCCAGCACGAATCAGCGCTTCTACTTCTTCTGGGGTTTGGTTTTCATAGATAATCCCATTTACATCAATTTGCCAAACCTTAGGAGCTAACTTAGAGGTTTGATATTGAGTTATTTCATTGTTTGTATTAGTAGGTTTACCCTCGGGTTGTGTACTGGTTTTGTTAATATCTTTTTGAATAATTTTTGCTTCTAAGCTAGTAGCCTTAGATTTTGCATATTGTTCAGTTGCATAGCTAAGCATCTCACTACCATCAGTTACTAGTAAAGGATCACAAGCAATGTCTACCTTAGTTACTACGTTACTTTTATCAACAGATTGTGCGCCTAGTGTTTTATCAGAGTTGTTAGGGTTAGCTTGCTCTTGCTGATAGGCAATAGTTTGATTATTACTATTAGTTTCAGTTTTTTCTATTATAGATTCAATCTTAACATCTGCTCCAATAGCGCGTAATTTTTCTGCTATTTTTATAGCTTCTTGTTGGGAAGATGTCTTTTTTACACTAAGTTTGCGACCTTTAAGCAATTCTTGAGCACTAGACTCTGAGAGTCCAAAGCTACGTTGCAAACCTTCTAAAAGCCTTTTTTGACCTGATTCTGAAACATCAAGAACCCCTTGAAAAACTACTCGCCATTGAGTAGGTTCACTGGCGGATTTTATTAGCGTGTTATTTGGTAGCCCTGAAATTGTTAAGGCTGCTTCTAACTGATTAGCTAGGTCTAATGCGCTTTGTTGACGGCGAGAAGGTTGTTTATCTAGTGCCCGCATTACAACATGCGATAATGGCTCAGGCACATCAGGGCAAAGTTTTTTAAGAGGTACAGGGTCTTTTGTAACATGTTGAACAATAACGGCTGGGGCTGAAGTAGCTTGAAATGGAACATGCCCGGCGAGCATTTCATAAAGTATAATTCCTAGGGAATATATGTCTGATAAATAATCAATTGTCCCTCCGCTACATTGCTCAGGAGACATATAATGAGGAGTGCCTAGGATACTATCTGTTTTAGTAATTTGGTTTTGTTGTTGAGTGTCTTTAAGTTTAGCAATGCCAAAGTCTAGGACTTTAACTACTTCTTGGCCATCAATAATTTCTACCATAACATTATCTGGTTTAAGGTCTCGATGAACAATGCTTGCACGATGCGCAGCCCCAATACCAGCACAAATTTGGCGAGCTAGGCTTACAGTCCTTTCAGGTGCAAGCCTTTTTTCTCTTTCTAACAATTTTCTTAACGTTAAGCCATCAACATATTCCATTACTAGGTAAACAATATCATCGCTAGTTTGTCCAAAATCAATTACTGATACTGCATTAGGGTGTTTAATACGTGCTGAAGCGTCTGCTTCTCTTTTGAAGCGTTCATAACAAGTAGGGTCTTCTGTCATATCACGAGAAAGCACTTTAACTGCTACTTGTTTATTAAACTTTGTGTGATGAGCAATATAGACTGAACCCATTCCACCACGTCCAATATGTCTCTCTAGTTTATATTTATCATCTAGGATCATTCCTATTAGTAGATCACTAGTAGAAGGCTTTTTGCTCATTAACACCTCAAAAGGTAATTCAAAACAAAGGTATATTTGTAAATTGCTAAGAACTAATTTTAAGCAGAAATGCTAGTTATGTCTGCAATTATTTTTTAATTAAAAACATTTTTGCCTAATAGTACCAAAATAGAGCTAATCCTAAGCAAACTAAAATACTAAAAGTCAAAACCTATTAAAAAAAGACGATTAAAACTTAATAAATATTTTTTGTGTCTATTCTGACCTTTAGCTGTGGTCTGCCACAATGTTGATTAAAAATAGCCAGGCTAGAATGGCCTAGTTTAACTATCAAACCAAATATTAAGAAGATAAAATATCCCTTAAGCAAATTAATGTAATAGAAAGGAATAGGACTATGGTTAAAAGAATTATTGCAATTGCGATTATTTACTTGTTTACTGTTGTTGCTTGGATGATTTTAGGAGCAACAATATTTTCCCGTACCTACTCTTTAGATGGAAGGTTAGATGGTAAAGTCGAATCAACTTGGGGTTCTGCGCATAATCAATCACCTCCTACAGCAGTTTGGGAAAAAACTGTTTCTAAAGAAGTAAGAACTGTAGAAGGGGAAAAATTAGTTGTACGTACTGTAGAAGAGAAAGTTACTACCCCATTACTCCTAGAACATAGTGATATTAATGTAGATTTTGGCTTAGAACACCGTCAAAAAGGGCTGCTTTGGTACAGCACTTATAAAGTCAATTTTAGTGGTACATACAGCTTTCTTAATAGTACAGAGGGAGACAAAATTATTTTTACTTTTAATTTTCCTTCCTCTAATGCCATTTATGCAGATTTAGTTTTTACTGTTAATGATGTGGCTGTTAATTTAACCAATACAGATAATGTTGCTAATGCAATTGCTGAAGTTCCATCAGGTAAAACAGCAGTCTTAAGGATTGCTTATCGCTCACAAGGTCTAGATAGTTGGCTTTACAACTTTGGCTCAAATGTAGCTCAAGTAAAAAATTTTAATATGAAGATGAAAACTAATTTTAGCGATATTGATTTTCCAGAAAATACACTTTCACCTTCAGAGAAACATGAAATACCTACAGGTTGGGAGCTAAGTTGGTCATATAAAAGCTTAGTTTCAGGTTTTAGAATTGGTATGGTGATGCCAGAAAAACTCCAACCAGGCCCATTAGCTGGAAAAATCAGCTTTTTTGCTCCTGTTTCATTGTTTTTCTTTTTCTTTCTTATGTTTATTATCACTACCTTACGCAATATTTCTATTCATCCAATGAACTATTTCTTTATTGCTACAGGTTTTTTTGCTTTTCACTTGCTCTTAGCTTATTTAGTAGATCATATCTCAATCCATAACGCCTTTATAATTAGCTCAATAGTGTCAGTATTTTTAGTGGTAAGCTATTTACGCTTAGTAGTAGGGACAGAGTTTGCTGCTAGGGAAGCGGCTTTAGCACAAATTGTTTATTTAGTGTTATTTTCGTATGCCTTTTTCTTTAAGGGCTTTACAGGGCTTGCTAT
>JAHFUF010000788.1 GCA_023265235.1 Blastocatellia bacterium | reverse complement strand
CTTACCCAAAGAACGCAATTATTGTGATGCAGAGGTAGTTTTTAGTTTGCGGCTATTAAATTCTAGTGGGGCTGCTTGGGTGGTTAGAGCGCAAGACAAAGAAAATTACTATCTTTTTTGCTTAAACGCAGAAGGTGCTTATCCTAATAAATTAGTAACCTATATTTGCCGTAAAGGTAGTTATGATTTAACCAAACCAGTAATGGTTCCTTTTGCTATTCCAGTTCAACTTAAATCTAATCAAACTTACCGTATCCGAGTCATAATCACAGGCAATGTAATACAACACCTTTTGACAGATAATCAAACTGGAGATGAGTTTTCTATAGGGTTATTTACAGATGAGAAAAACCTTTTTCCTTGTGGTAATATTGGGTTTGTTGCCCCATCAGGAGAGAGTTTTCAAGCCTATGGGTTTGTGATTAAACCAAATAATCCAAAATAATCCAAAATAATCCAAAATAACCTTAGTTCAACCCTTAATATTTCTTATTTAATCCTTACTAGACTTAATAGCTTTTACTTTTATTAATTTTTCCTCAACTATATCAGCAAGCGCGCTAATAAACTTCGGCATAGTGTTAAATGCAGGTGCGCGAGTAAAATGTGTTATACCTGCTTCATCAGCAGTTTGTTTATATAAAATATCTAACTCATAAAGTGTTTCTATATGGTCAGAAACAAAACTTACAGGGACAATGAGAATTTGTTTTACTCCTTCCTTTCCTAAGTTGCGGATAACAGTATCTGTTAAGGGTTCTAACCATTTTACTGGGCCAACTTTACTTTGGAATGATAATGTCCAAGGTCTGTCTTCTCCTAGTTTTTTTAGAAGTAGTTCAACAGTCTTTTGAGTATGTTTTAGGTATGGTTCGCCTTGTTTTAGATAGCTTTCTGGTACACTATGCGCACTAAAAATTAGATGTGTTGCTTTTAAGTCTTGGTTAGGAAGGGTTTTATAAGCTATTTCTATGGTTTCTACTAAAGCCTCAATATATTTAGGATGGTCATACCAAGCAGAAATATAATGACGGCGAATATCGCGCATTCCTCCTCGTGAATTAAGTACTTTAATAAAATAGCGAAAACTAGACCTAGTAGTAGAGATAGAAAATTGAGGGTAGAGCGGTAATGCTATAACTCTATTAATACCATCTTTTTCTAGCGCGTCTATTGCTGTTTCAGTAAAAGGTTTCCAACAACGCATAGCAGTATAGCTACGGGCTTCAATACCTCGATGAGATAGTTCTTTAACTAAAGCTTCTCCTTGAGAATCAGTAATTCGCCGTAATGGTGAGCCTCCACCAATTTTTTTATAGTAGCCACTAGATTTTCTATGACGAAAAGTAGAAATAAACCAAGCTAACGGTTTTCTCATCCCTTCCCAAGGCAGCTTAATGATTTCTGCATCACAAAATAGGTTATAAAGAAAAGGGCGCACATCCTCTAGAGTTTCTGGCCCGCCTAAGTTAAAAAGCACAATCCCAAGTTTTTCTTGTTTAGACATATTTTAGTATTATTATTTTGAGTTCAGTTTTACTTTCAAGCGTTGATTAAAGCTATTTTAGCAGCTTTAGCAAGAGTAATTAGCAGATTTTTAGTGGTTTTTTGTTAAATACCTAAGCTCTGTAGGCGATAAATAGAGATAATTTCAATTCGTAGATTGCTGTAGGCTATTTGTGAATAATAAATAAGAGTTATATACTTATTTTTTTATCAAACTAGTAAAAGCTTTTATAGGGGGCTATGGTTAAAGAGATGGATGACACGACCAGCGAACTAGAGATAACTGATCCAATGGTGGGGACTTACATAGAAGGGAAATACCGTGTTGATAGGCTACTTGGGCAAGGTGGTATGGGTAAAGTATTTAAGGTCACTCACTTAAAACTTAGCAAAACTTTTGCTCTTAAATTAATGCATCCTGCACAAATCACTGCAAACCCTGCTAACTTAGTGCGCTTTGAGCGAGAAGCTGAAGCATTGGCTAGAATAACCCATCCAAATGTTGTAATGGTGACGGACTTTGGGGTGTTATCAGAGAAAAATCCTTATATTGTAATGGAATATATTGAAGGGATCAGCTTACGTAAGCTATTAAAAACAGAAGGACAACTATCAGAACGCCAAGCCATAAATATTACAAAACAAATATGTGCTGGACTTCAAGAAGCTCATCGCCAAGAAATCGTTCATAGAGACTTAAAACCAGAAAATATTATGATTCAGGTTTTTGATGATGGGGAAAAAATGGCTCGGGTACTAGATTTTGGGATTGCTGTGATGAAAGAGTCTTCTAGCCCTACACTAGCAGAAGATTGGAGTATGGGCACATTAAAATATATGTCCCCAGAACAAATGTATGGTGTTCCTCTAGATGCTAGGTCTGATATTTTTACCATTTGCTTAATGGTCTATGAAATGTTAACAGGCACTGTTCCTATTGCTATGATGGGTAAAGTGTTGCCACTTTGTGACTTAAGGCCATCTATTACAACAACTTTAGGAGAAATAATTCATCGAGGAATTAGCTTAGAACCTAGTGCTAGACAACGTACAGTCCTAGAATTAAAGCGAGAGCTAGAAACTGTTGAACAAGAAACAATGTTTCAAGGTGCTTCAGATCTTGCACCTGCTAAAGTACAGAATCAAAATAGGTTAAGTGGAGCGCAGTCCATTGCTTTTAGAAACCCTAGAGCTACAGGAGACTTAAACGCACTCTATACTAATCAACATCAAGCTAGTAGCAATATTACCAGAGCTATTTCTCCAAGAATGTCAGGTGC
>JAHFUF010000787.1:2274-2788 GCA_023265235.1 Blastocatellia bacterium | reverse complement strand
TCGCTTTAGGGATATTGGCTTGAGCCGCTTTTTCATCAAACATTATTTGACGATGTAGGTTGGAAAACTCTACAAAATCACGGTCAATTGCACGAAGCCTTTTTACTCCTGCTCGTGCAAGCATTTCTAGCTGCATTGCTCCTAATGCTCCACAACCAATTACTACCACTTTGCTACTGAGTAATTTTTCTTGTCCTTTTTGACCAATTCCTTCAAAGAGGATTTGTCGAGAATATCGTTCTAATGCTGACATAAATAATTTTTTGCTAAAGAGAAAGTTTTGTTTGAGGATAGTTGTAGCTAACCAAGATCGTCAAGAGTAAGTAGGGGCAAACCTATGTGTTTGCCCTTCTTAAACATTATATTTTGCTCTTCTTAAACATTGCATAAAGAAGGATAGACACATAGGTCTTTTGGTATCTATATTTTTTCGCTATAGTTAGCCTATGTTAAAAACTACCCTAGACCAAGAAGCCGACAAATTATTAGCCTGTGTGCATTGTGGATTATGTCT
>JAHFUF010000787.1:0-2264 GCA_023265235.1 Blastocatellia bacterium | reverse complement strand
TTCCTACTTGCCCTACGTATCGTGAATTAGGAAATGAAAATGACTCACCTCGTGGGCGACTCTATTTAATGCGTGCTGTTGCAGAAGAAAAGATTGATATTTCACCTATCTATCATAAACATTTAGACCTTTGTTTAGGCTGTCGCGCTTGTGAAACGGTCTGTCCATCAGGGGTTAACTTTGGCAATTTGCTAGAAAGTGCTAGAGCAGAAATGGTAGAAACACAACCAGAAAAACTAGATTGGTGGACTAGGGTAAAAAACTTTTTTGTTGGACTAGTCTTAAAACAAGTTTTTACTCGTAAATGGTTGCTAAATTTGGTTTGGACAACCTTAAAAACTTTTCAACGTAGCGGGCTAGTTTCTCTACTATTAAAATCAGGGTTATTTAAGTATTTACCAGTCCTTGAGTTTGCCTTAGCCTTGCTTAATAAAGCAGAAAGCCAACTACCTTTAGCCAAAGAGATATTAGGAAATAACATAGGAAATAACAGTGATGAGATTAGCAATAAGGCTTTTGAAATCACCTACCAAGTAGCTCAATTTACTGGCTGTATAATGGAAGGTCTTTTTACAGAAACTAATCGTGCTACTACTAGAGTTTTATCTACAAATGGTTGTTTGGTAGAAATTCCTAGCACTCAAGCTTGTTGTGGTGCCTTACATGCTCATAGCGGTTTTCATAAAACAGCAGTAATGCTAGCAAAACTTAACATAGATACTTTTATGCCAATAGGGAGTAAAAAAGATTTCCCTATTATTGTAAATGCGGCTGGTTGTGGGGCGATGATGAAAGATTATGGTAGGCTCCTAGCAAATGATCCTGATTATAGCCAGCGAGCAAAAGCTTTTAGTACTAGGGTTAAAGACGTAAGTGAATTTCTAGCCACAATCGATTTACGCAAGGCACGTCCACTTAATACCAAAATTACTTATGACGCTCCTTGTCATCTCTATCATGGTCAAGCAGTGCGTCAACAGCCTATAGATTTACTAAAAAAAATTCCTGGAGCAGAATTTGTTCCTCTAGTAGGGGCAGAAATGTGTTGTGGTAGTGCAGGGATCTATAACCTAACTCATCCAACAATGGCACGAAAGTTATTAACAGAGAAAATAGAAAATATTAAACAAACCAAAGCGGAGGTTTTAGTGACAGGAAACCCAGGCTGTGCAATGCATATTGGTGCAGGGCTTCAACTAGCAGGTGAAAAAACACTGCTACTTCATCCAGTAGAAATATTAGACTTAGCTTATCAATTGGCTTAAGAATATATAGTTAATATAGTTAATATGTTTTAATCACCAGCACCTTTTAGGCTAATAAATCACTGTAGCTTCAAATAGGTAACTTTAACTAGCAATGTTATTTGCTCTGCTGCCTTGACACTGAAAACCTAGCTATTACTATAAGGGAGCAGTTTTTTAGCACTAGCAAACGATCCTAGTTTAGAAGGCATCCGATAGCTAACCACCGCGATAGCTTTAATAGCTAAATAAACAATTGGTAATTATTAATAATATTAAATTTTAAGGAGAAAAAATTACTATGAGATTAGGAGTAGGAAAAGTAAAACTATCTGCTTTAGTTGCAATAGTTGGGCTGCTTTTAACCTTAAGTGGTTATTCGAGTGCTTATACACGAGGCCCAGAAGTTAAAGCAGGAACAATTCTTAAGCTATCAATGGATACCTACTTAACTTCACGTACAGCAGAAATAGGAGACCAATTTACTGCATCAGTTTTTGAGGATGTTCGTGTTAATGGAGAAGTTGCTATTCCAAGAGGTGCGAAAATCGAAGGAAAAGTATCTTCAGTTAAACCTGCTGAACGCAAAAGTAAATCAGGAACTTTAGCCATTGATTTTGATAGACTGCGTTTAGCAAATGGCCAAAGTATCAACATTGAAGGCCAATTAACCAGTCTTGATGCAACAGAAAAAAGACAAATTGATGAAGAAGGTAAAGTTGCTGGAGGTTCTTCTTCTAAACGAAATGTAGTATTTATTGGTGGTGGTGCTGCTGGTGGTGCAGCAATAGGTGCTATTGCTGGTGGTGGTTCTGGTGCAGCAATAGGTGCAGGTGTTGGTGCAGTAGCAGGTATTTTAGGATCTCTTTATTCCAAAGGCGAAGAAGCTCAAGTAATGAGTGGTCAAAAATTTGGTATGGAACTACTTAGAACAGTTGTTTTACCAGATCCTTATAATAATGCTTCAAATGATTCTCGCAGTGATGACCGTGATCGCTTTGATGACCGCGATCGTGACGA
>JAHFUF010000168.1 GCA_023265235.1 Blastocatellia bacterium | reverse complement strand
TAGCTAGTAAAGGGTATAGTTGAGTGGCACGTTCTGCTAATTCAATAGCCTTTGCTTGTTCACCTAAAGCATAACAACCGATTGCTAAATGTGATAGTGCTAGAGCTTGTTGGTACTCAGTTTCAGCAAACTTACGTGCTAGCTTAAAATTTACTAGTGCTGTCTCAGAATCATCTTCTAACACACCAATAAACCCTAAGTATTGATAGGCAAAATAATTAGTACGATTACTGGTTAGAACATTGTTAATTTGCTCTTTGGCAAAACTATATTCTCCTATTTCAAAACATTTAATACCTTCTTTTAAGCTTTGACGCAAGGGGTCGCTTAGTGAATCCATAAGCCTTTGAAATGATTTTTGAGAAGCTATGCTATAAGGTTCCATTACCCATCGGACTTGAGAAAACTCTATTCCTAGATAGTCTGTGATTTGCTGGCACTTGTCAGCAAAGTTTTCTGAAGTAGGGGTTTGAGAAGGTTGACGAAATTTTTCTATTAAATAATTAAGCTCAACCTCTTGTTGGGTTAATTCTGGAAGTAGTTCTGAATTAGCAGCTATTTGTCTGTGAACAACACGATCAATACTTTGTTGAAAGGTGTTTTGTAGTAGTTTTTCTAGAGCATTAAAAGAGGCTTGATCGGCTCTCCAACCAATCAAAGACGATTGTGAGCCAAAGGAAGATAGGGCTTGGAAGCTATCGCTTTTGCTTGTGCCTAAGAACTTTTCCCTAAATCCCACCAGTTCCTCCTAAGATCAAATCAACGTCTCTAACTTTGTAGCTATTAAGATCCAATGCTAAAGAGCTATTGGTGGAATTTTTAACTTTGAGCAGAAACCACAACACGAAAACCAAAAAAGTGACTTTTAACACTAGGGGTAGATTTTAACCTTGCGGCAGAACGGCAATTATGTCCTTGATGATACCAAGAACCCCCTCTTAATACGCGCCTAGAAGCATCACCACCTGTTTCCCAAGCTTTACCATCGGTTGGAACACCTGTATAGCTATCATGCCAAGTGTCTTGACACCATTCATAAACATTGCCATGCATATCATATAAGCCAAAGGCATTAGCTACTGCCATTGTTCCTACTGGAGTAGTGTGATTACGAAATAAACCTTTTGGGGCTGAGCCATAAGGGAAATTACCGTTATAGTTAACAATATCTGTAGTAATAGTATCACCAAAAGCAAAAGGGCTATTTTGACCAGCACGACAAGCATATTCCCATTCTGATTCACTAGGTAAACGATATTCCCTACCAGTATAGGCTGAGAGTCTAGCGCAAAACTCTATAACATCTTCCCAAGAAACTTGTTCAACTGGTAATGTGTCTCCTTGAAATTGTGAAGGTTGAGGAAGAATATGACGGTAAACAGGTGGCCAACTAGCAACTAAAGCCCATATTGCTTGTGTAATCAAATATTTACTCATATAAAATCCGGCAACACTAGCTTTATGGAGTGGGCCTTCTGACATTTCTCGTTTGGTTTCGCTAAAAGGTGATCCCATAGTAAATACTCCTGCTGGTACATAGACTAAATCCATTTTTAAGCTATTGCTAAGATCTTCAGTAAAATAATGGACTTGGCTACTTTTACGTTCTTTTACTTTACCATTGCCTAGTAAAGTAACTAGGTTAAAAGTAAGAGCCTGAGTCATTTGTACAGAAGGAAGCTCCATTTCGTCAATAGTTTCGCCTGTTACATTAGAATTAGGAAAAATAGCCGAAGCTCCTAAGGAAGGAAGAGATTCTAAAAAAATATTTTCTTTTGGCTCTGCTAAACGCACTCCTAATTGTGGCCGATCCGCTTTTACATCTGGCAAAAATTTACCCAAAGCCGTGTTAGTTTGAGTAGTATCTAGCACAGGTTTTGAGAAAGGAGAAGAACGAGGTATTGCAGAATGTTCTTTGCTAGGAGGCTTTAAGACTGGACTTATAGGAGAAAGGTTTGTAAGTTGGCCTGTTGAAGGCAAAGAAAGCATTCCTGGGACTAATGCTGCTGCTGTTCTTAAAGCTGTTCGCATTTCTGCGGCAGATTGATAACGAGTAAGAGGCTCTTTTCTTAACGCATAACTAACTACTTGGCGTAGTGGTTCTGGAATGGAATTAGACATAGGAGTAGGGTCACTCATTATAATAGACCTAAGTAGCGTCACAGTATCTTTAGATGGAAAGGGAAGGCTGCCAGATAATAGTTGGTAAAAAATTACTCCTACTGACCAAAGGTCTGATTGTTCTGAGCGTTTGCCATCAAAAGCTTCTGGGGACATATATGCAGGAGTGCCAGCAATACCACCAGAATGAGCACTAGATTTTAGTACTCTAGCTAAGCCAAAGTCAGCTAGTCTAGGGACTTCTCCTTGTAACAATATATTTGCTGGTTTTAAGTCACGATGAATAATCTTTTTTGAGTGAAGATGTTCAAGTCCTGCTAGTATCCCTATAGAAATAGAAACCGCAGAATCAAGCGAAGGTGAGCCACCACCATGTTCTTTCATCCATCCATCTAGGGAACCATCAGGAGCATATTCACTAGCAATTACTACTTGACCATCATAAATGTCGGCTTCAATGATTGGTAATACATTAGTGTGACCTCCTACTTGTGCCCATAATTGCGATTCTTGAGAAATAGCTTTTAAGTCAGGTTCATCGTCTAGTAATAATTTTAGTGCTACTTTAGTGGTAGCAAGAGCACCACGACGTTCAGCAAGCCAGACGACACCAAAACCACCACGACCAAGTTGGCGAATTAGGGTGTAGGGGCCTATTTGTTCATTTGGGCGAGGCATAATTTATTATTTGCACTCCATTAGGAAATAATTATTTGTCAAAGGTCACACTGATTTAATAAAACACATTTGGAAAGTATCTAATTTATTAGAAAAGATTTATAAAACCAAACAATTTTAACTTATTATTAATAAGTAGCCAAGATAAGAATATAAAACCAAACAATTAAGAGGAAAATATCAGCATATAGCCTAGGGGATTTTATTTATTATTATGTATTTTTACATAGGGCTAAAGTTTTTCTGTAAACGATTGAAATTGACCAGTAAAATCAAGAGGAACATTAACCCCTACATTGCCGTGACGGTTTTTGCGTACTACTAAGGTTAAGGCGCTTTTTGCAGACATTGCATCTGTTTTTAGCTCTTTGTCTTTGGTAAGTTCTAGCACTGTTTCAGCAAAATACTCATAGTCAAATGCTTTACCAGAACCAGATTGAGATATTACTGATGGGTGAGCACCAGTTTGTTGTGCTTTATCCATTGAGGAGCGGTTTTTATGGCTAAGTGCTAGCACAGGGCTAGAAAGCCTAGCAGCAAGCTCAGAGGCGTTTCGAACTGCACTAGCAATAAAATCTTGATCTGAGCCTTTACCAAACTCTATTTCTGGTCGAGACCAAAATTGTATTGAGTCAATTATTACTAAAATACGGTTACTGCCTGCCCAATCTCGTAAACTGGTTGCTACTTCAGCAATTTGACTAATAGATACACTACAAGTTGTAGCATCCATAATGGCTAAAGTAGGGGATTGTTCTATAGTTTGTTTAGCTAGGTATCCAATAGCATTAGCACTAAGTTCACCAGTTTTTAGTCTCTCTAATGCTGTTTTGGTTGTGCGGGCAATTAGTCTACGAAAAAGTTCTAAGATATGTGTTTCAGTAGAAACAAAAAGAGCAGGAAATCCACACATACTAGCTATTTGTAATGCTAGCGCAGTTTTACCAACACTAGTGCCTGAATGTAGAATATGTAACCCAGGTGGTAAGTAGCCTCCAAGCAATACATCTAAGGTTTTTAATCCAGTTACAGGGCCACTTGCTCTACCACTAGCACGCGCTGCTGCTACGGTTTCGCTATCTGAAATCAATTGATCTACTAAATCTTTGATAAGTACAGTGTTAGGAACAATAGAATCTGCCATACTCATACCTTCCTAGTATCAATAGTATTGATTAGTATTTAATAGTTAAAATAGAAAACTTTTCCAAGAATAACATGACCCTAATAAAAACAGTAAATAGTAAAGCTCAATTTTATTTTTAATAATTAGCTTAGGGAGTTGTCCGCGTAGCGTTTTGGTATTTTTCTCTTAGCTCGTGATAAGATTCTCAACAATTTACGCGTTTGTTAGGTTAAGGAGCTTAGAAGTTTATGGCTGATAGAACAAAAAAACACACAGAAAATGCTCTTGGTCGTTATTATGTGGATGTTGAATGCATTGACTGTGATGTTTGTCGAGATACTGCCCCTAGTAATTTTACTCGCCAAGAAGATGATGGCTACTCTTATGTTTATAAACAACCCGAATCACCCGAAGAAGAAGAACAATGTAAAGAAGCAATGGAATCATGCCCTGTTACTGCAATTGGTTTGGATGGAGATGAATAGTTAAAATATATAGAAAATACTTTAGAGCACACAATAGCTTTCCTGACCAAGTTAAGCGCCTAAGCAGCACCTGTTGCCTTTAGACCCTGCACTACTGAAACAGCTAACAAATAGCCTAATACTGTATAAAAAAGTAATTGTACTAGAGCTATTGACCAAGAGTTGGTTTCTCTGCGCACTACAGCAACAGTTGAAAGACATTGTAAGGAAAAAAAGAAATAAATAATTAGCCCAATAATACTAGCTGTAGTAAAAACAGGCTTGGCCGTATTAGAAATAGTTGCTGAGCGCATTTGCTCAAGTAATCCTTGTTGTTGGGTTGCTTCATCTTCTCCTGGGACATGAAAAACAATCGCCATAGTGCTAACAAAAACTTCTCTAGCTGCAAAAGCCGAAATTAAGCCCACACCAACACGCCAATCTACCCCCATAGGTAGTAGTAATGGCTCAAGTGTTTTGCCTATTTGAGCAGCAAAAGAATTATCAAGCTCTGATTTAACAATTAACGCAGGCTTACTAGCTGAACTAGCAATATTAGTTGGAGTTACTTGCTGTGAACCTAGGCCAAAGTTAGCAAGTAGCCATAAAATAGCAGAAATTACTACAATTGGCCCTCCTGCTTTTTTTAAGTAAGCCGCAGAACGTGACCAAGTTAAATAAGCAATTGGTTTCCATTGAGGAACCCTATAAGCAGGCAATTCCATTGCAAGTAGAGACAAACTACGGCGACGATAAGCTAAACGGCTAACTAATCCTGCGATTGAAGATGAAATTAGTAGGCTAGCAAAATAAATTCCTGTTAGTGCAAAACCTGCTTTCCAAGCAGATTCAGCAGGAAAAAGTGCTGCTAAAAGTAGTGCATAAACAGGTAGTCGCGCACTACAACTCATTAAAGGCAAAATCCAAATAGTTAATAAACGCTCTCGTTTGCTAGGGATAGCTCTTGTTGCCATTACAGCAGGAATGGCGCAAGCAAAGCCTGACAGCATTGGGACAAAAGACCGTCCATGTAAGCCAAGAAAGGAAAGAGGACGATCAACTAAGGCTGCTCCTCGCGCTAAATAACCAGAATCTTCTAATAAAGTCATTAAAAAGAATAAAATTACAATTTGTGGAAAAAATACTGCTACTGCCCCAACCCCTTGTATTACTCCTTCAGCAAGAAACTTGACAAAAATACCATTACCTAAGAGTTGAAGGGTGTTATCACTTAGCCACTTAAACCCATTATCAATACCATCCATAAATGGTTGGGCTAACCAAAAGATAGAAGCAAAAAGTAGGCTTAGAATAATAAAAAAAATAGGAAAACCAAAAAACTTGTGTAAAACAAACCCATCAATCCACGAAGTTAAACGGTCTTCTAGTCGTTTTGCTTGTGGGTCAGTTTTGGTAATTACGTTGTAGTCAATAAGTAATTTCCTGATTACATTATAAGCCGTGATAGGTTCGTCTGATAAACTTTGCAAAGAATTTTGCTTAATTGGTTGAGAAATAATTTCATGTAAGGTTTGGATTAATTCTCTAGCACCTTCTCCTGTACGCGGATCTATTGGTATAACAGGGATTTTAAGTGCTTGAGCGAGTTTTTGTGTATCTAAGCTCTGCCCAATTCGCTCTAGTAGATCCATCATTGTTAGTGCTATTACAAAAGGCTTTCCTTGTCTAGCAGCAAAACTAGCAAATTTTAAGTGCCTCTCTATTTGACTAGCATCAACTACTAGGATAAAGGCTTCAGGTTTTACTAAGTCATGTTTACCTGTAAGTACTTGACAAGAAAGCTCTTCTTCTTGAGAAGGGGAAAAAGGGCTGTTTACTCCAGGCAGGTCTATAATATTAATTTGCTCACCAAAAGAAGATTTGCTTTTACCTTCTGACAGGCTTACTGTTACTCCTGGGTAATTGGCTGTATGAAAATTACTACCAGTTAAGGCATTCATTAAAGTAGTTTTACCGGCATTAGGCATCCCCACCAAACAAGCAGTAAGTGTGGTTTTAATAGTCTCAGGTGGTTTATTTGTTGCTATTGCACACATATCCAAGATGCCTCCCGTCGCCTTAATGCTAGACGCGTACCACGTATGGAAACTACCAGTGGATCACCTAGTGGCGCGATTTGCACGATCGCAACTTCTTCACCAGGTGTTAATCCTAGGTCTAATAATCGTCGGCAATCTTCCTCAGGCCCATCTAGTCGTTCAATTGCATGCCACTCGTTGTTTGGTAAGTCGATTAATCGCATAGTCTTTCCTCTATCATTTCTAAAGACAAAACACTATAACTATTTAAGTTTTCTCTGTCTAGTTATCAGGAATAACAAATTGAGAGAAAATGAAAATCAATTTCATTAACATATTAATTTTTGAATTAGTTACTGTCAATGTTACTTTGCACCTAAGAGAGAATTGCTATTCTTTTTGCTTATTTTTTTACTTATTTTTACTTAGAGGGAAACTAAACAGCACTATATTTTTTTGTAGGTTTGACAGAGCTTGTGTAGAAAACTAGAATGATTATTATGGCTAAAGCGAAAAATATTGAAAAAGAAATTATTACGATTAATAACCTAAAAGCAAGTTATCTGGCTAAACAATCAGCTATTCAAACCCGTTTAGCTGAGTTTCAAACCATTTACAATGAAGCTGATGACATTAAGTTATTTGAGGAATTAGTTTTTTGTATTTTTACTGCTGGTGCAAGTGCAAAAATGGGGCTTAAATCCATCGAAAAAGTACGCCCAGTCTTGCTAACAGGAACAGAAGCGGAAATCCTAGACTCTATTACTGGTGCTCATCGTTATGCTCGTGAACGTAGTCGCTATATTGTACACACTCGTGAATACTTAAGAGAAAATTGTAATCTACAAATGAAAGAAAAACTCTTAAGCTTAAAAGAAAAAGAAGAACGTAGAGATTTTTTTGCCGCTAATCCTGGGATTAAAGGCATTGGTTATAAGGAAGCCAGCCATTTTCTACGTAATATTGGTTATAGTGGCTATGGGATTTTAGACAAGCATATTTTACGTAGTTTGCATGAACTGTCAGTAATTGATAACCCAACGCCGCCAACAACAAAGAAAAAATATTTAGCAATAGAACAGCTAATGCAGGTTTTTGCCGAGCAAATAGAAATAAATTTTGATGAGTTAGATTTACTTTTGTGGTCTAATAAGACTGGTGAGATTTTGAAATAGCGGCGGGAAGCTATATTCAAAGAATGTGAGGGTTAATTATGAAATATAAAAGTCAGACTCTCAAGTCAATAAATTTACGACTACTCACTAGCCTAGTGATAGTGTTACTAGTAATTTTTGCATCAGGCTCAGTTTATGCTGTTGAGGATAAAAAAACACACAACAAAGCTCAACAAGAACTAAACAAAGGTAATTTTGAACAAGCAGAAGAACTTTACCAGGAAATTCTTAGTAAAGATGGGAAAGATCTTAAGGCACATATTGGTTTAGGGTTAGTTTACTTAAAGAAAAGAAATCTAAGTGGTGCTTTTGAAATAGGAATTAAAGCTTTAGAGCTAGACAAAAAAAATGCTCGTGCCCGTGCTATTGTAGGTACTGCGCTTTTGCGCTCTGGTTATATAGAAAGAGCTAGTGAGCAACTAGTTTATTCTCTACAACTTAACCAACGTGATGATCTCGCTTTAGCAACTAGCGCAGAAATTGACCTCTATGAAAGCCGTACTTCTGATGCATATGAAAAATTAAGGCTTGCTACAGATATTCGACCATCAGAAGGAGATTATTGGTTAGTACTAGCACGCGCAGCCTCACGCCAAGAGCTTTTTAAGGAAGCTTCAGAGGCTCTAAGACAGTTTTTACAAAATTCTCCTAAAACTGATATTGACCGCCGAGCACGTATTGAAGGAGTCATTAAATTTTATACTTACTTAGGTAATACTCATCTCTATCAAGTACATGGTAAATCAAGCAGTATTCCTCTAGACATCAGACTTAGACGACCATATTTAGAAGTAAAGGTTAATGGTAAAGAAACCCTCAAGTTTGTTATTGATACAGGGGCAGGACTTTGCGTAATTTCCCCAGAAGCAGCAGCCAAAATAGGAATAAGAGAAATTGCTCGTGGTGGTGAAGCTCGTGCAGTAGGCGGAGATGGTGCCTTCCCAATAATTTATGGTCTAATAGATGAAATGCAATTGGGAGATATAAAGGTTTCTTTAGTCCCTACTTATATTCGTAAAGTGCATACACTTTCTAAAGGTAGCACAGAAGATGTAGCAGATGGTTACTTAGGACTTTCTTTACTAGGAAATTTCCTGATGACTATGGACTATAAAGCTAATGAGTTACAGTTAGTTTTACCTGAAGAGGAAAAGGCAAAAGAACTTACTAGTAATCCTCCTGCTAACTCAACTATTGTTCCTTTTCGCACTACAGAGAGTGGTTTAATTAGTGTAGAAAGCAAGCTTAATGATGAAGTTATGTTAAATTTTATTTTTGATTCAGGTGCTACTAGTTCAGTAATTTCTCAGGACGTAGTTGATGCACAGAAATGGCAAAATAAAATTCTTA